>JBEKLE010000020.1:0-33421 GCA_050010355.1 Rhodopila sp.
TGCCGAAGCATCTTCACCGGCCGCGAGCGTCCCTCGAACGCGTAATCCACCACCTGACCATCGAGCAGCCCGGACACCACCCGCAAATACCCTCCGAACGCCGCCATCTTCATCGGCTTCTGGCCCATCGTCCGCATCGCGGTGTTGCCGGTGCCGATACCAAGGAACACCCGCCCAGGCGCCATCCGGTTCAGCGTCGCCATCGCCGCCACCTGGACCGGCGGAATCCGCGTCCCGCAGATCGCCGTGCCGGGCCCGATCCGCAACCGCCTCGTCTGCTGAGCCGCCAGCGCGCAGACGGCATAAACATCGGAGTACATCATCTGGCTGTCAGCGACCCAGGCAGAATCGTAGCCCAGATTCTCGATGAAACTGAAGAACCCGATCTCGTCGATGTCCGCCATGACGCAGAATCCGAATTTCATCGTTCCGTTCTCCCTCAGATTCCCAGATAGGCCTTCCTCACATAATCGTTCGCCATCAGCGCCCGGGTTTCGTCTTCCGCGACGCAGCTTCCGGTTTCCAGCAGATACCCCCGGCTGGCCAGCCGCAAGGCCATGGCAGCATTCTGCTCGACCAGCAGAATGGCGACCCCGTCAGCATGGATCGCCCGCAGCGCAGCCGAAAGTTCCTTCACCATCAGCGGCGAGAGCCCGACCGTCGGCTCATCCACCAGAAGCAGCTTCGGCCGCGCCATCAGGCCGCGCGCAAAGGCGAGGATTTGCTGCTCGCCCCCTGAAAGGCTGCCGGCCCGCTGCCTTTGCCGGGAGTGCAGGATCGGAAACCTTGCATACATCGCATCGATATCAGAACGGACGGTGGCCGCGTCAGCACGCAGGAAAGCCCCCATCGCAAGGTTCTCCCGCACCGTCATGCGCGGGAACAGCCGCTTGCCCTCGGGCACATGGACCAGTCCGAGTTCAAGCCGCTGCCGCGGCGACAGCGTATCGATCCGTTCGCCCTCGAACTGGATGCTGCCGGCGGTCAGCGGTTCAAGCCCCGAGATCGCCCGCAGGCACGAGGTCTTTCCCGCCCCGTTCGCACCGATCAGCGTAACCGTTTCGCCCGCGGCGACTGTCAAAGAGACGCCGTGCAGCACCTGTGCGGTGCCATAGGCGATCGCGATCCCGGCAACCTCAAGCAGCATCTTCGTCGTCCGCCACGCCGAGATACGCTTCGATCACCTTCGGGTCCTGCGAGACCTGCTGCGGCGAGCCCTCCGCGATCTTTCTTCCAAACTGCAAAACGCTGATCCGATCACATACATTCATAACTGCTCGGATATTATGTTCCACCAAAATAACGGTAATGCCCTGCTCGTCGCGCAGGCTGCGGACCAGCGCCATCATGCGGTCCACATCGGCATGGTTCATGCCCGCGACAGGCTCGTCGAGCAATAAGAGCCGAGGCTTCGGCGCCAACCCGATCGCCACCTGCAAAATCCGCTTGTACCCGTGCGAGAGGCTTCCCGCTGTCTCTTCCTCACGCCCCTCCAGCCCGACAAAGCGGATGATGTCCGAGGCACGCTGATACAAAGCATCATTGTGCCGCCGCGAAACCGGGGGATCGATCAGCCCGGCCCAGAATCCGGAATGGGCGTGAATATGCAGTCCCACCAGAACATTCTTCAGCACCGAGAACGTCGGGAACAACTGCGCGTGCTGAAACGTTCGCACCAGCCCGCGTCGGACCAGCGCATGCATCGGGACACGGGTAATATCCCGCGTATCGAAACGAACGACCCCCGCGGACGGTGGAATCGTTCCGCTTACCAGATTGAACAGCGTGGTCTTGCCGGCACCGTTCGGTCCGATCAACCCGCGGATCTCTCCTGGCTCCACCGCCAGCGACACTTCGTTCACCGCAATCAGGCCGCCGAACCGTCGGGTCAGGCCTTCCACTTCCAGCAACGCCATCGCTCAGGCCCTTCCGCGCGGCGTGACCAGTTTTTGCCACGCGCCGACAATCCCTTGCGGCATCAGCAGCATGGAGCCGACAAGGATCAGCCCGAACGCCATCATCTGGTATTTGCCGGTGACCCGGAACAACTCCGGCACCAGGGTCAGCGCGACAGCACCGACGATCGGTCCGGCCATGCTCGCGAAGCCCCCAACCACGATATAGACCAGAACGTTGACGGAATATTCGAACGTGAAGACCAACGGGCTGATATAGCCGAAATAGGTCGCGTAGAGACTGCCCGCCGCACCGGCGAAGAAGGCCGAAACAATGAACGCCGTCAGTTTGCTGCCCGGCACATCGACGCCGATCGAACTGGCCAGCAGGTCGCCTTCGCGGATGCTCCAGAGCACCATGCCGAACCAGGAGCGGCTGATCCGGTGGATGATCCAGCAGGTGATCAGCACAAGTCCCAGCGCCAGGTAATAGAACGCGGCTTTGTCCAGCGTTCCGAACCAGGCAACCGGCTGCGGCGGTGGAATGTTACGGATTCCGTACCACCCGCCGAACGGGTTCTCGAAGTACGCGAACACGCCGGCCACGACCTGCCCGAACGCCAGCGTCACGAGGAAGAAATACACCCCCTTGACCCGCAGACTGAGCCGCCCGACCGGCGCGCTGACCAGCCCCGCGGCCGTCGCGGAGAGCGGCAGCGCAACCCAGAACGGCCACCCGGCATTCTTGGTCAGCAGCGCCGTCGTCATCGCGCCGATGAACATGAAGCCCGCCTGACCGAACGAGATCAGTCCGGTGATTCCCAGCAGCCACATGCTGACCGCCATGATCACGTTGATACCGATGACGATCGTGACATGGAGGAAATACTGATTGTGCATCGCGATCGGCAGACCCAGCAGCAGCACCAGCAGGATGGCAAGGGACAGTTTCATGCCCCTAGACATCATAACCAAACAGCCCGCGCGGCCGCACGATCAGAATGAGCATCAAAATCGCGAAGTCGATGATGAACGCCAGCTCCCCACCCAGCAGGGTGCCGGTAACACTGTCCGCCACCCCGATGAACAGCCCCGCCAGCACCGTCCCGGCGATGCTCCCCATCCCGCCGATCTGCACGATGATGAACGACTTCAGCAGCGGTTCCGACCCCATCTCCGGATCGACCCCGAACACCGACCCCAGCATCGCCCCGCCGACCGCCGCCAGCGCCGCGCTGATGATGAACGCGGTGACATAGACGCTCTCCGGGCTAATCCCCATCAGCAGCGCCGCCTCCCGATCCTGCTCCACCGCCCGCATCGCCTTTCCCGGCCGGGTGAAATGCAGGAATACATACAGCGCGATCGCCAGCACCACGCACACCCCCGCCGCCAGCAGGCGCTGCTTCGCCATGAACACGCCGCCCAGCCTGACGACGCCGGGGATCATCGCCGGGATCGCCTGCGGTTCCGGCCCAAAGATTGCCCAAGACGCCGACCGGATCGCGAAACTCGCACCGATGCCGACAATGAAACAATTCAGGATGTCATATTGCAGCGGCTTGAACAGCAATTTCTGGCACAGCACGGCGATCGCGGCGGCAACCACGATCGCGGCGGGGATCGCCACCCACATCGGCAATCCCTGGTCCACGCCGATATACCAGATCGCAAACGCCGACAGCATGACGAGCTCGCCATGCACGAAGTTCACCACCCGCATGATGCCGAACAGCAGAGTCACCCCTAGCGCGATCAGCATGTAGATCAGGCCGGTCACCAGACCGCTCAGCACGATCTGGATCAGCAGGGTCGACCTCACACGCCCGCCGGCCAGTCGATCGTTGCAAGATACGTCGGCTTCCCGCCCTTGATGATCGACATGGGAATCTGCCGCGTCAGCGAACTGTCCAGCCCGTACACAGACTTCATCCCGAATCTCTCTTCGCCGAAGATGCCGTGATAGACCGTCGTCCGCATCGCCTCGGCCACCACCACGGGATCGGTTGATTGCGCCTTCCGGATCGCCGAGGCCAGGATGAACGGCCAGTCCCACATCAGGAACGCATAGCTGGGGAACGGCGGCCCATATTTGGCGAGCCACCAGTTATAGATGTCCTTCTGCTCCGGCGTCTGAGGCTCCGCCAGCGTATCGAACAGCAGCGTGCCCTCCGCCGCATCCGGCCCGGCGATGTCAACGAACGATTTCGCATCGGAATAGCCCTGCAGGATTTTTCCCTGATACCCGAGTTCCCGCAGCGCCTTGCACGCCAGCCCCTGATCGCGCCCGATCGTGCCGCCCATATCGATCAGGTCCGGTGTGAAGCCCACCATCCGCGTCGCCACCGGATACATGTCGGTCGACCCGCGCTTGAAATACTCGTTCCCGACATTGGTGAAGCCGTTCCGCTCCGCGATCATCCGCCGGTCTTCGGATTCGGTGAACCCCGCCTCGTCGCTCGGATTCATGTGCGCCACCCGCTTGACATCCGGGTAGGCCGTCTTCAGCCACGGATACACCGCATAGGCGGTCTCGTTCGTCGGCTGCACCCGGAAGCTGTAAGGAAACTGCGGCGCGGTCAGGTGACCTTTTCCCGATGCCCCCGACATTTGCAGCACCTTGGCCGCCGTCGTCTTCTCCACCACCGGAACCGAGTTGCCCGACCCGCTCGAGAACAGGTAGCGGACCCCGTCCGCCATCATCTTCTCCACCACAGTCACCGCCTCGGCCGGAATATACTTGTTGTCGTAGAACTCCGCGACGATCGTGTACCGGTCAGGCCCGATCTCGATCCCTTTGGCGTTGATCAGCTCCAGCGCATGTTCAACGGTCCGCTGCGTGGTGATGCCGGTCGGCGCGGCCGGTCCGGACAGCGGGATGCTGCATCCCAGGATGATGGTCCTGTCAGCGGCCCAGCCGGCGCGCAGGCCCATGCCGGCAAGTCCGAGTGCCAGAAATCCCCGGCGAGCGATGGTCATGCGTGCGTTTCCTCGTTTCGCTTTTGATCCGCCGGAATGGTCACGGCCGAACCGAGCGTCTGTCAAGCTGTCGCCGTCACCCGCTTGGCCTGCCCGAGCACCAGCAGCACCGCCAGGCCCACCGTCACGAAGGCGACGATCGGCAGCATCGCGAGCGGGTAGCGATGCGTCACATCATAAATCGAGCCCATGAGAGCGTTGCAAATGAAACCACATCCGGTCCCCAGCGCATTCACCATCGCGATCCCCGCTGCCGCACTCGGTGCTGACAGATATTCAGACGCAAGCGCCCAGAACGGACCGCGCGTTACCGATGTGCAGACCACGCACAGACACAACAGCGCAATGGTCGGCACCAGCGCAGGAAACGGAATGCAAAGCGCCAGCGCAACGCCGCTGAGCCCGAGCGGAACGGCGACATGCCACATCCGTTCGTTATGCTGATCCGACCGGTGACCCCACCAGATCATTGCAACAGCCGACAACGCGTAGGGCAGGGCGTTCACCCATCCCACCTCCACGTTCGTCAGCCCGAACGACTTGATGAACTGCGGCTGCCACAAACCCAGCCCGGAGCTTGCTGTTGCGCCGCCCGCGTAGATCACCGCCAGCGCCAGCACGGTCGGATTGCGTATCACCCGCCAGGGTGACCCGTGCGCGACGCGTTTCGTCTGGCGCCGCTCCTGTTCCAGCTTGCCATGAAGCCATCGCCGCTGCTCGTCCGTCAGCCACCCGGCCTGCGCCGGTCCGTCGGTCAGCCATGCCAGGCACACAAACCCGAGCAGCACGGCCGGCGCGGCTTCCAGGATGAAGACCCATTGCCAGCCGCGCAGACCCAGCACGCCGTCCATGCCGAGCAGAGCGCCGGAAATGGGAGATCCGATGAAGCCCGAGACCGGGATTGCCACCATGAAGATGCCGATGATCCGCGCCCGCTGTTCGGCGGGGAACCAGTAAGTCAGATACAGGATCACGCCGGGGAAGAAGCCGGCCTCGGCGACGCCAAGCAGGAACCTCAGACCGACGAAGGAATTCGGACCCACCGCGGCTGCCATGCAGGCGGACACCACGCCCCATGTGATCATGATCCGGCAGATCCACCGCCTCGCCCCGAATTTCTCCAGCGCCAGGTTGCTCGGCACTTCGAACAGGAAATACCCGACGAAGAAGATGCCGCCGCCCAGACCGAACACCGTGCCCGTCAAACCGATGTCCTTGTTCATCTGCAGCGCGGCGAAACCGGCGTTCACCCGGTCGATATAGCAGATCAGATAGGCCAGCATCAGGAACGGCAGCAGCCGGAAACTCACACGCCGCAGCGTCGCTCTTTCCAGCGCACTGGGTTCGGCCATCGGTTCCTCCAATTTTTTGCCACCGGACTGGCGCCGGCCGGTTTGCAGCGTGCCGGACACGACACCGCGTGGTCAACAAAGGGTTCACAAAATCCTCTGCGTCGGGATACGGGATGGCGGGTCCCCGAGGTTTGGGTGCGAAAGCATAATACGGGTCAGTAACAACGTACAGGCAGGAGCACGAACTGCCCAGATTGCCCCGACGCCTTCGCGGGCTGCAATTTCGTGCCACGACCCTCGAATGGATCCAGACCCTCACCGCCCGCGTAACACACCGTTACGGAGCTGCGGCTGATCCCGCTGAATCCGATTGCTCCGGCGCCCGCTGACGTGGCAGGAAGCGCAATATGCCGACGCGCCGATTCCTACTTGCAAGTGCCGTTCCCGCGGTTCTGTCCGCATCTGCGCTCGCGGCACCGGCGGATAGTTTTAGCACGTTTCTGAACGACGTCGGGGCCGAGGCGCGCAGGGCCGGCATCCGGCCGGCCACGCTGGCTAGCGCCTTCGCCGGCCTGTCGCCGAACCAGAAGGTGCTCGATCGCGACCGCCATCAGCCCGAGTTCACCATGACCTGGGCACATTACCGCGCCCTGGTGATCACCGACCAGCGAATCGCCAACGGGCGACAGGCCTTTACCGACAACCGGCCCCTGTTCCAGTCTGTCGAGCACCGCTACGGCGTCACCCCCGGCGTTATCGCCGGCATCTGGGGCCTGGAATCCAGTTTCGGCACCGGCACGGGTGATTTCCGCGTGGTGGAGGCGCTGGCGACCCTCGCCTGGGACGGCCGCCGAGCGACCTTCTTCCGCGGCGAACTGATGGCCGCGCTCAAAATCCTCGATCATGGCGATGTAGCCCCGGCCGGAATGACCGGCTCCTACGCCGGCGCCATGGGCCAGCCGCAGTTCATGCCCTCCAGCTATCTGCGATACGCCGTCGACTTCGAGGGCCATGGCCGCCGTGACATCTGGACCAGCAAACCGGACGTCCTCGGCTCGATCGCCAACTACCTGGCCCAGTCCGGCTGGCGGCCCGGCCAGATCTGGGGCCAGGCGGTCACCGTCCCGGCCGGCGTGGATGCCCCCGGTCGAGATGCCCGGCGCCCGCTGTCGGAGTGGGCTCAGGCGGGCGTATGGCCGCTTACCGGACGCTGGGCCGCGACCCTGGACACCCCCGCGGGGCTGGTGGCGCCGGATGGCGCAGGCGGAGAGACGTTCGCCGTGTTCGCTAACTTCGCCGCCATTCGCCGCTACAACCCGTCCGACTTCTACGCCATCGCGGTCGGCCTCATCGGCGATCAGGTGGCGGTATGACGACCCGTTCATCCCCGATCCTCTCCATCACGCTTGCGCTGCTGACCGTCAGTTGCGTCCCCGCCGCGCTCAAACCCGACCCGCACTACGTCCTCGGCGACCCGTACAAGGCCGGAAGTTACTGGTATTACCCAAAGGAATCCTTCGACCTCGAAGAAACCGGCCTTGCCTCGATCGCCAACGGCGACGCCACTCGGCTGACCACGGATGGGGAGGTGTTCGATCAGACCGCCCTCGCCGCCGCCCACCCCACCGTCCAGCTTCCCGCGATCGCCCGCCTGACCAACCTGGAGAACGGCCGCGAGGTCACCGTCCGCCTGAACGACCGAGGCTCCGGTGACCCCCGTCGCCTCGCCGAGGTCACAAGGCGCACCGCGCTGCTGCTGGATATTCCGCCGGGCGCCGTCGCTCAGGTGCGGCTGCGAGTCCTGCCCAACGAGAGCCACGCGGCGGCCGACACGCTGCCCGGCGCGCCCTCGCTCGGGCTGACCGCGGCTCCGCGCGGCACGGTCGAGGTTGCTGAGCTGCCGCCGCCCCCCGGCGTCCGCCAGGGCAACCGAAGGGCGCTGCCAGCGGCGCCCGCAGCCGCCCCGGCGCTTGCTCCCCCCGCCGCGCCGCCCCTCCGCCTGCCTGAAGCCGTCGGCCAGACGATGCCCAGCCCAGGCCGGTTGATGGTGCAACTCGATACATTCGACCAATATCAGTATGCCGTCGCCCAGCGCGCCAGAATGGCCGCCGCCGGCGCGCGCATCGTCCACGTCAAGGACGGTCGGACAACCCGGTTCCGGGTCGAGATCGGCCCGTTACCCGATGTCGCTCATGCCGATTCTGTAATGGAAACGGCACTCGCATCTGGTATACCGGATGCGCGGATCGTGGTGGATTAGGAGGTACCGTCGAGATGCTCACCCGTCGTCTTGGCTTGCTGGCGTCCGCCTTCGTTTTCGGGGCAGGGCCAGCCTTCGCTCAACCGAAACATGGCCGTGCCGCGGCAGGCGCCCACAAGGGCAAGGACACCGCCGAGTCCAGTGGTAGCCCGGCCGACACACCGGTCGGGGCGATCGATACCGCCGCCCGGTGGGCTTACATCCAGGACTACGACACCGGCGCCACCCTGCTTGAAAAAGCGGCCGACGAGGAAATGCCGCCGTCCTCGATGACCAAGCTGATGACGATGTATCTCATATACGACCAGTTGAAGCAGGGCCGCTTGAAGCTCGAAGACGAGCTTCCGGTGACCGAGAAAGCCTGGCGCATGCAGGGATCCAAGATGTTCGTGCAGCTCGGCAGTACGGTGAAGGTGGAGGATCTGGTCCGCGGCGTCATCGTCCAGTCCGGCAACGACGCAGCCATCGTCCTGGCCGAGGCGATCGCCGGATCGGAAGAGCAGTTCGCCGAAAAAATGAATGCGAAAGCCAAGGAACTCGGTCTGACCCACTCGGTTTTCAAAAACTGCACCGGCTGGCCGGACCCCGAGCAGCACATGAGCTGCCGCGACATCGCCACGCTGGCCGGTCGTATCATCCACGACTTCCCCGATTATTATCATTACGACTCCGAGAAGACATTCCGCTACAACGGCATCGAGCAGGGCAACCGTAACCCGATGGTGCAGAAGGGCACGGCCGACGGTCTGAAGACCGGTCATACCGACGCCGGCGGCTACGGGCTCGTGGCCAGTTCAAACCGTAACGGCCGCCGCGTGATTCTGGTTCTGAATGGCATGTCCTCGATGCACGAACGGGCCGAGGAATCCGAACGGCTGATGGACTGGGCGTTTTTCAACTTCGAGGACGTCACCCTGTTCGCGGCCGGCGACGTCATTGAAAACGTACCCGTCTGGCTCGGCACATCCCGCTCCGTGCCGCTGGTGGCCGGTCGTGACGTAATCGTGACAATGCCGCGCAACTGGCGCCAGAAGGCCGCGGTCAAGGTCAGCTACGATCAACCCCTGACCGCCCCCGTCGCCAAAGGCGATACGCTCGGCAGGCTGACCGTAACGGGTGACGGCGTTCCCCACCTCGACATGCCCCTGATGGCCGCCGAGGACGTGCCGCGCCTCGGTCTGCCCGGACGCGCGATGGCGGTGCTGTCGAAATACATGACCGGCACGTGACCCAAAGGCGGTGATCAAGGGCCGTTTCATTACGCTCGAGGGAGGCGAGGGCGCCGGCAAGACAACCCAGTCCGCCCTGTTGTGCGGCGCGCTCTCGGCCCGGGGTCTGGCCGTGCTGCGAACCCGCGAACCGGGCGGCTCCCCGGGCGCCGAGCTGCTGCGCGGCATCCTGTTGGTCGGTTCCATGGACTGGGCGCCGCGGGCCGAGACGCTGCTGCATTTCGCCGCGCGGGCGGAGCATCTGACGAAGGCGATCCAGCCAGCGATGCAGGCCGGGACCTGGGTGGTTTGCGACCGCTTCTCCGATTCCACCCTGGCGTATCAGGGCTACGGTCAGGGCGCCGAAAAAAGCTTCATCGAGTCGTTGATTGGTTTGCTAGGCATCGCACCGGACCTGACCATTATTCTCGATGTCCCCGAATCCGTGGCGACCGAACGAATGCGCCAGCGCGGCAGCGACGCCGATCGCTACGAGCGTCTGGATCAAGCCTTCCACGCCCGCGTGCGACAGGGATTTCGCGAAATCGCCGCGGCCGACCCTAAGCGTTGCCTGTTGCTGGACGCATCGGGCGATATCCAGGCCGTCCACACCGCCATCATGACAGCGGTATGGACGCGCCTGACCGGCGATCAGTAGCTCAGAGCTTCTTCCTCGACCGGCACCCAGCGGCCGTCTTTGACCACCGTCAGGAACGAGTGGATCGAGCCGTGATGCTGCTCCGGCCCGAACGAAAGTTCAGAGCCGAAGATGTCCTTGTAGTCGTGAATGCTCTCCATCCCCTGGATGAAGCTGTCCACAGTGAGGTCCTTCCCGGCTTTTTGCAAACCCAGCAGCACCAGGTTCGCGGCGGTGTAGCCGACCTCGCCATGGAAGTTGGGCTCGCGGCCATAGCGCGCTTTGTAGCGCTTGGCGAAATCCTGCACCGCCGGGCGCGGATCGTCGGGATAGGCGTACAGGGCAGGGGTCATGCAGTAGAAACCGTCGGTGGCGCCGCCCGGAAGGCTCGCCACAGCCGTGTCGTACGACGCGAACTGGCCCACCAGGTCAACGTTCCAGCTCATCTTGCGGACGGTCTGGATGATGATGTTGGTGTCGCGCACAATCGTGCCCATCATGATGGCATCGCAGCCGGCGTCACGCAGTTTGGTCATCGGCGCATTGAAATCGGTGTCGGTCGGCCGGTGCGCGGTCGTATCGACAACCTTGAGTCCAAGAGCCTGGGTTTCGGCAACCACACCTGCAAGCACATCCTTGCCGAAGTCGGAATCCTGATAAGTGACGCAGAAAGACTTGCGGCCCTTCTTCTCGGCGAAGTATTTCACCGCGGCGCGCATCTGGTCGTAATACGACGCGAACTGCGCGAATTTCAGCTTGTTGTAGGGCTCGTACATCGACCGGGCGGCTGTCAGCGGGAACATGTTTGGCACGTTCTTGGCGAACTGAACGGGCATGTTGGCATCGTTCATCGGGGTGCCGCCGTCGTCGATCGTCAGGAACACGTTATCGTTGTTCAGCAGCTTGTTCATCGCCTGCACGGCGCGCGGCACCTGATACTGGTTGTCCTCGACGATATACTTGATCTTCCGGCCGTTCACGCCGCCCTTGTCATTGGCTTCGTCAAACGCCATGCGGACGGCATCGCTGTTGTTCACACCCTGAACGGCCGTCACTCCGGAAAGATCGGTGATTGTCCCAATCACGATCTCCGTGTCGGTCACACCGCGAACCGGATCGGCGGCATTGGCGATCGAGGCCGCCATCAGCAGGCCGCCGGCAATGACTGCTAACCAGCGTTTTATAGGCTTCAACGGCATCATGTATTCCTTCCCTTTACCTCGCCCCGCCCGGCACGGCCGACGGGTTGTTGACCGACCGGCCTGGTCGGTGGCGCCCGACGCTAGCCGGGGCAAGCGGGCGGTTCAACCTCCGCGGCGCAGGTTTCGGGGGATTCCGGCCGCAAATCGCGCAGCCCGATCACCGGCGATACGGCCAAAGGTCACGCCGGCAACGAGCCCTGTGCCGCTCCCATAATTGTGATAATACAAACCCCCAACGATCTCACCCGCGGCGAATAGGCCGGCAATCGGAACCCCGGAGGTGTCCTGAACCTCAGCCGCGGTGCTGACCTTCAGCCCGCCGAACGTGAACGTCACGCCCGCTGTGACCCCGTAGGCGTGGAACGGCGGCGCATCCAGTTTCTGCGCCCACTTCGTCTTGTCGATCGTCAGCCCCTGCGTTCGCAGCCCGTCATGGACATTGGGATTGAACGGCACGTCGGGGCGAGGCGCCGCGTTGTAAGCTTTCAGCGTCGCCAGAGCGGCCACCGGATCGACGCCGGCCAGTTTTTCCAGCGTGCCAGCGGTTTCCTTGGTAATCCGCGCGATCCTGTATTCGTCGTGCAGCAGTCCAACGATCTTCGCGTCGAACACCTGCCAGGCAAACAGGCCCGGCTGCTTCATCACCTCATGCCCATAGCGAGCATAAGTATAGCTGTGAAAATCCAGCCCCTCGTCGAGGAACCGCTCCCCACGCGCATTGAGAACCACGCCGAACGGATAGTTGTGTTTCTGGAAGCGGTCGCCGATCGCGATATCGCCGTACGGCGACGCATTCATGTCCCACTGCACCGCGTGCGCCCCGGACCAGTGCCCCGCCGGAGCGGCCCCGATATCCATCGCCATGCGATGACCATACCCGTTGTTGAACCGCGTGCCCCGGACCTTCGCGAGGTCCCAGTTCGGGCCGATGTACCGCGCCCGCATCTCCGCATTCGATTCAAAGCCGCCGCAGGCCAGTACCACCGACTTTGCCCGCAGGTCGTATGACCGGCCGCCGTGACGCGCCTTGACGCCCTGGATCCGGCCGTCGTCAGCCAGCAACTGGTACGCGGTGGTATCGTACAGCACGGGGATGCGCGCCTTCTCCAACGCCGCATGCAGCGTCGCCACCAGATGCAGTCCGCCACCGTGGATGTGGCACGCGAGACCGCCCCAGAACTTGAATTTGCCGCCAATCTTGAACGCCTGCCGCCCCAGCGCCGGCTGGAACTTCACCCCGAGCTGCTTCAGCCACAGCGCCGACTGGTAGGAACCGCCGATCAGCATCTCGGTCAGGTCGGCATCACAACGGTACTCCGTCAGCCGTCCCATATCGTCGAAATACTGTTCCGTCGTATAGGTGCCGAAGTCGATTGTCCCCAGGTCCAGGTCCGCAATGGTTGGGTCCAGCTTCAGGAGGTCCTCGATACCGTCATAGACAAAGCGAAACGCGCCGCCTGTGAATGCCGAGTTTCCGGCGCGTGCTTCCACCGGCGCCGCTTCGACCATCGCCACCGATGCGCCGGCTTCAGAGGCCGCCAAGGCGGCATTGGCGGCAGCATAGCCGGCCCCGATCACCAGTACATCCACAGGTTCATAGTTCATCGGCTGCTCCAGTCTGCACGCAAGTAACGAAATCCGCTACACCATCACGATCGGACGCACCGGCGCACCCGTCGCGCCGCGGATCTTGGTCGCCAGCAGAATGAAGCACGCGGCATAAACCCGAGCCGCCGCCAGTTCCTCCAGTGCCAGGTTTTCGATCAGATACACGCCGCATTCGGCCAGCGCGAACTGATGCACCGGCATCATCAGCCCCTTTGTCGGGTTCGGAAGCACCTCGACTGCCATGTTGTCGGCGCCGATCGCGACGATGCCCTGCTCGATCAGCCACCGCGCCGCCGGCACGTCGATTCCGGGCTCGCCGTCCAGGTAGCGCGCGTTGTCGGTGCCAAAATACCGCCCCCACCCGGTGCGGATCAGCGCGATATCGCCCGCTTCCACCGCGAAGCCCCCAGCATCCGCCGCGCGCTTCAGATCGTCCGGCGTCACCGTCTCCCCCGCCGGCAACGGTCCCACGTCGAATAGCAGCCCCCGCGTGATCATTGGCGGCGCATGCTCGATCCCCAGCCGGTCCAGCCCCCAGTCCGTCACCACATCCGCCGCCGCATTGCCGTTGTAGAGCATCTCCCCGTTCGAGAAATGCCCCAGCGCGTCGATGTGCGTCCCGACATGCGCGGTCATCTCGATCCGTTCCAGGTTGGTCCCGGCGTCGTTCGTCGCCCCCAGCTTCCGCCGCCGCTTGATCGTGTCTCGCCACGACCCGAAAATCGACATCAGGAACGGAGTCTGGTTCGGCGCCATGAACGGTGCCCCCATGTATATCTCGTGGCTGACGTCATAAACCCGCCCCTGCCGCACGCTCCCCAAGGCGGCCAGTCGCTTCTCCACCGTCAGCAGGTTCCCCGCACCGATCTGGTCGGCCGGCCCCCATTGCGCCGGCCCCCATTGCGCCGGCCCCCATTGCGAATGGCTATGGATCAGATCTGGCATCCGGACGCTCCCATAGGGTTGTTTCCCCGTCGCGTGAACCGTGCCACGCGGCCAAGGGCTGGGCAACGCGCCCAACGCCAGACACACTCCCGCCATGTTCGACGCCAAACCGCTTTCCAGCACCCGCCTGTGGCTGCTGCTCGCCGCCGCCTTCGGCACATTCTCGATCGGCGCCGGCTTCATGCACGCCTACACCGTCTTCCTGGTAACCTTCATCGATGACTTCGGATGGAGCCGAGCCGAGGTCTCGCTCGCCTATTCGGTGTCCCAGATCGTCAACGGGGTCAGTTCCCCGCTGGTAGGCTGGCTCGTGGACCGCCTCGGGCCGCGCCGCCTCATCCTCGTCGGCGGAACCCTCCTGACCCTCGGCTTGTTGGCAAACGCCTGGGCCACCCAGCTATGGCACATCGTCGTGCTCTACGGCATCGTCATGACTTTGGGCGCGAACTGCCTCGGCCTCGTGGTATTCGTTCCGCTGCTGTCCCGCTATTTCGTTCGCAACCGAGGCATGGCGGTGTCCGTCGTGCAGTCGGCGAACGGGTTCGCCCGAGCATTCTCGGCCCCGGTGGCCACCCTGATGATCTCGGGTCTCGGCTGGCGTGCGGCCTATCTGTGGCAGGGCGTGTTCATGGGGGTCATCCTGCTGCCGCTGGCCTCGTTGTTCAGCGGGGTAGGGCAGGGCCCGCGCCGCCGCGCATCCGAGGGTGAGGGCTGGACGGTCCGCCAGGCCGTCCGCACGCCCCACTTCTGGCTGCTGTTCTCGGTCTATATGTTCACCGGCCTCGGCAGCTTCCTGGTGGCACTCCACCAGCTCGCCTTCGCCGTGAACATCGGATTCGACAAGCTCTACGCCGCCGGCGTGCTCGGCATGGGCGCGTTCCTGTCGCTGCCGGGCGTGATCGTGACCGGCACGCTGTCCGACTATGTCGGACGCGAGGTTTCCGCGGTCGTTACTTATGGCACATCAATACTGGGCGTGATATTCGGGCTGATGATCACCTCGCCCGACCAGCATCTGCTGCTGTGGCTGCACGCCTGTTTCTTCGGTCTGACCTGGGGTGCGAGGGGACCGGCGATCACCGCCAAGACCGCCGATCTGTTTCCCGGCCCAAACCTCGGCGCGATCCTGGGCGTGATCACGATCGGCACCGGGCTGGGTGCCGCAGGCGGTTCCTGGCTCGCCGGGTTCGTCTTCGACACCACCGGCAGCTACCGGGTCGCGTTCAGCCTTTCGATCGTGTTCTATGTCGCCGGCAGTATCGCGTTCTGGGCGCTCCGGCGTCCCCCGGCAATCCAGCACTAGGAGACGTTCCATGCTTTTCCTGGTCATCAGCGAGCCGCGCCCCGAGCGGCCATCCAGCGTCACCGCGGCGCGTCAAAGCTACTGGACATGGATCCAGCCCCTCATCGACAAGGGCGAGGTCCGCTCCGTTCACGCCAAGGTCGGCCGCGGCGCGGCAGTGTTGTTCGATGTCCCCTCCAACGAGGCATTGCACGCGTACTTGAACCCCTGGGCCGACATCATCCCCGCTCGATTCGAGGTCCACGCGTTGATCGATCCCACGAATGCAAGGCGATTTCTGGATGCGCAGGCGGCAGCTGGATAGGGCGGAGCTTGGCTGGTCATGGCAAAGGAAGCGCAACCCGCCGCTATCCTGGATGTCGCGGAAGGTTACATCCTCGCCTACCGCCTGTTTGACGTCGCCTATGCGATCGACCTTGGCGTCGCCGAGGAGACCTGGGCGCGGACTGTCCGGACCGGAAGTTCACGCGGGCGTCTGACGACCACGCCTCCCAAGGCACTCGCCTTCGGGGTGCCACCGGTCGCCCTGGGTCTCGGCGCCGTCACCCTGCCGCTTCCCGAGGGCCCGCTTCCGGCCACCGCAACCGCTCGGCTTTACGACTTCGGTGTCATCAGCATCGGCCTCCGCGTGACCGTGGCGAACTTGCCCTGGCCGGACTTCGCGCAGCGGCTGAACGCCGTGGATCGCGCGGTCGGCGTCGAACCTGCCTCGGCGCTGTGGACCGACCTCCTGGACCGCGTGCGCCGAGGCGTTGGCGGCGCTCTGGTCCGTCCCATGCCCTCTTCGGTGGAGGAAGACTACCTCGTCGGTGTCGCCAACGCCTTCAGCGACGGGACGACCACCGCCGAGACGCTGATCGGGCGTCTGGACCTCGTGCCCTTGCTGTCCGGTGAGCAACGCAAGCTGTCCGAAGGGGCGCGACGCGACCTGTTGCGCCACCGGTATTCCTACTACACCGACGACCTCGTGGTGCTGACCTGGGACCGCGCCTTCATCTACGAGCCGCGCGGCGATGCCGACGTTATCGACGTGCTGGAGGTGGCGAACGCCCAGTTGCTGGAAATGCGCTATTACGACGAATTGCTGGATGCCGAATTGCCGCGAATGTACGACCTGGTCGAGGCCGCGCGGCGCCGATGGGCGCTGCCAGGGGCGCGGCGGTTCGCCGATCTGGCGCGGCGGTTATACACGCTGGTCGCCGAAGTCACCGAACTGACCGAGAAAGTCGACAACGCGCTGCAAGTCACCGAGGATGTCTATCTGGCCCGCATCTATGCCGCGGCGCTTGAGCTGTTTCGAGTGCCCACCGTCAGCGCGGCAGTTGATCGAAAGCTGTCGATCATTCGGGATACTTACACGGCTTTATACGACGAGGCATCGAGCAGCCGGTCCGGACTGCTGGAAGTGATCATCATCGTTCTGATCGTCGTGGAAATCGTGTTGGCGGTGATCCGCTAGGTAAACGTCACGGCTCAATGGCCCGCTCGAACCGCTGAACCGGAGGCCCGGGTGTGCGATTGCGCTATGCCAGACGCGCCTTAAGTCGCGGCGTCACCCAGTTCAGGAAAACGCGAAGCTTCAGCGGTACAGGCTTTCGCTCGGTATACACAATGTGCATAGGCAACGGCTCTTGCTCGAATGCCTCCAACACGACAGAAAGGGTTCCCGCGCGCCGTGCAGCCGCCATCTTGTAGGACATGACGCGAGCAATGCCGGCGCCGGCGATGGCTGCCTCGATGGCGGCCTCCGAAGTGTTTACAGTCATCCTCGATCGGATCGGCGCAGCAATCTCACCCCGGCCTTTCGCAAACTTCCAGGTTCGCGGAGCAGCGTTGTCATCAATCGTGATGCAATCATGATTGTGCAGGTCGTCAGGCGTCTCCGGACACCCGCGCGCAGCGAGATAACCGGGGCTGGCGCAAGCAACGACGCGGACCGATCCGATACGGGTCGCGATCATGCTGCTGTCTGGAAGCGTGCCAATCCGAATCGCGACATCGATATTGTCGTCTGATGGTTTCAGGACGCGGTCGCTGAGCAAAAGCCGAAGCGCAATGTCGGGATAGGCCGCAAGGAACTCGCAGGCGATCGGCACCAAATGCATGTGCCCGAGGCCCCACGGCGCCGTAACGGTCAGATCGCCCGTGGGAGCCCTGTATTCGCCGGACACTTCGCGTTCAGCGTCGTCCACCTGCTCGATGATGCGTTTGCAAGCCTCGATATAGGCTCGCCCCGCATCGGTCAGTGATATCTGTCGTGACGACCGCTGAAAAAGCTGCGTATTCAAGCGCGCTTCCAGTTCGGCGAGCTTGCGGCTGACGGTCGGAATCGGTCTCCCCAGCTTGCGGGATGCGGCTGAAAGACTGCCGGCCTCGGCGACGGCAACGATCACCGACATAGACTCCAAGCGGTCCATCCGTTCCGACTTTCCAGATTTCGAGAAGCTATGTCTCGAACATAGGTTACCGACGTTCGTCGCGTAAAGGCCTAGGGTGGTGTCGTTCAATCCTCGAAGGAGTCAGTCGACGACAGTCGTTCAGCAAAGGCCGCTGGCCTGACAGCCCAGGCGTTGCTGGTTCCCGAAGCAGCCGCTGATCAGCGGAATGTCGGCCGCTATCATTGCACTATCCCGCAACACGCAACCGCGCATCACGACTGGCCGTGCCGTTCACACAACCAGGGGAGTTCCACGATGAGCAGCATCACCACACAGGACGGCACGAATATCTACTACAAAGACTGGGGCTCCGGTCGTCCTGTTGTGTTCTCGCATGGCTGGCCATTGAGCGCGGACGCCTGGGACGGACAGATGTTCTTCCTGGCTTCAAAGGGTCTGCGATGCATCGCGCATGATCGCCGCGGTCACGGGCGATCGAGCCAACCATGGGATGGCAACAACCTGGACACCTACGCCGATGATCTCTCAGCGATGCTGGAGGCGCTCAATGTCAAGGACGCCATACTGATCGGCCATTCGACCGGTGGCGGCGAAGTCACGCGCTACATTGGCCGGCATGGCACGTCGCGCGTCGCCAAGGTCGTGCTGATTTCGGCCATACCTCCACTCATGGTGAAGACGCCAGCCAATCCGGGCGGTCTGCCGATCGAAGTATTCGATGGGATACGGGCAGGTGTCTCTGCCGATCGTTCGCAGTTCTATCAAGATCTCAGCGCGGCATTCTACGGTGCCAACCGGCCCGGATCGAACGTGTCGCAGGGCGTCCGGGATGCCTTCTGGCTCTGGTCCATGCAGGTCGGGCTGAAGGGCGCCTATGACTGCATCAAGGCGTTCTCGGAGACAGATCTCACCGAGGATCTGAAACGGATCGATGTTCCTGCCCTGGTTCTCCATGGGGACGACGATCAGATAGTTCCAATTCAGGCCTCGGCACTCCTGTCATCGAAACTCATCGAGCGAGCCACCTTGAAGGTCTATCCGGGCGCACCTCATGGCCTGACGGCCACGCACCAGGAACAACTCAACAGGGACCTGATCACGTTCATCCAAAACTGAAGAATTGGACGGCCTAAACCGGCTCGGGGCCTCCAAGGTCGTTCCTGCCGCCTGCACAAGAAGCGAGGACACAATGGACTACCCAAAAGGAAAATTAGCGTCGCGTCGTGGCTTTTGTCTCTGCTGCATGAGTGGTGCGGCCTATGCTGCGACAGCAGGATGGCTGACGCCGCGACAGGCGTGGGCCGAGGCACGGGGCATCGTCAGCCTGATCAAGGACAGTGCCGCGGTATCGCCCATCGTAACGCACAAGCTGAGGAACAACATCTGCGTATTGGAGGGCTCGGGCGGAAACGTCGCGGTATTGACCGGCACCGATGGCAAGGTCCTGATCGACGCCGGTATCGGCGTGTCGCAGCCGCAGGTCACCAAGGCGCTGGATGCGCTCGGCGCAGAACCCGTCACGCACCTGATCAACACGCACTGGCATTTCGACCATACCGACGGCAATGCATGGCTGAACTCCTCTGGCGCAAAGATCATCGCGCATGAGAACACGCGCAAATATCTCTCCGAGGTTCAGCGCGTCGATGACTGGGACTATAACTTTCTGCCGCAGCCGCCAAACGGCTTGCCGAGCGAAGTATTCGCGAGGGAGCATAGTCTCAATCTGAATGGTTTGTCTGTCGTGCTGAAGTATTACGGCCCCGCCCACACCGACAGCGACATTTCCGTTACGTTTGGTGATGCGGACATCGTGCATGTCGCCGACACATATTGGAACGGCATCTACCCGTTCATTGACCATTCGACCGGCGGCAGCATCGACGGCATGATCGCTGCATCCGACGCCAATCTTGCGGCGACGACGGACAGAACCATCATCATTCCAGGACACGGGGCGCCCGTCAGCAACAGAGCTGAACTCAAGGAATTCCGGGAAATGCTCGTAGCAATTCGTGAGAACGTCGCGGCGCTCAAGCAGCAAGGTAGAACGCGTGATGAAACGGTTGCCGCTAGGCCAACCGCTGCCTTTGACGCCAAATGGGGCAATTTCGTCATCGATCCCGGATTCTTCACCCGGTTGGTTTACGCAGCGGTGTGAACCCGCGCGACATCCAGAACGCTTTGAAAGGAGACCTCCCATGAAAGCCAATCGTGCCCAGAATATACTGCTCGCTGTCGACCGCCGAAGGGTCTTCTTAGGCCTTGTTGCCGTCGGTTTGGCATCGTCGCGCGGCGCAGTCGCCGCGGCCGCTCCCCAGGTCGCATCCAGTGCCATTCCCGTCACGCACTACCGAACCAGGGAAATCGATGGGGTCAAGATTTTCTATCGTGAGGCCGGGCCTGCAGATGGTCCCGTCTTGCTGCTGCTGCACGGTTTTCCGACGTCGTCCCACATGTTCCGCAACCTGATGCCAATCCTGGCCGATCGGTATCGCGTGATTGCTCCGGATTATCCCGGTTACGGCCAGAGTGACATGCCTGGCCGAACGAAATTCGCCTACACGTTCGATCGCTTCGCAGAGCTTGTCGATAGCTTGCTCGACCAACTCGGTGTCAGCCGCTACGCGATGTACGTCATGGACTACGGCGCGCCAGTGGGGTGGCGACTGGCTCTAACACATCCCGAGCGGGTGACCGGGCTCATCGTACAGAACGGCAACGCCTATGAAGAGGGACTGAAGGAATTCTGGAACCCGATCAAGGCATATTGGTCTGACCATTCGGAGGCGCACCGCAAGGCGCTGTATGGCCTGGTCGCTCCCGAAACGACGATATTCCAGTACACCGATGGCGTCGCTGATGTCAGCCGCATCTCGCCGGACAACTGGGTGCATGACCAGGCCTTGCTCGATCGGCCGGGTAACGCCGATATCCAGATGGACATCTTCTACGACTATCGTACCAATCTGCCACTGTATCCGGCGGTTCAGGCGTATTTCCGCAAGCACCAACCGCCCACGCTGATCCTGTGGGGCAAGAACGACAAGATCTTCCCGGCCGATGGCGCCTATCCCTACAAGAGGGACCTTCCCGACGTGGAATTTCACATGCTCGACACGGGTCATTTCGCTCTTGAGGACAAGCTCGACACCATGGCACCGCTGATCCACGACTTCCTGGATCGCAAGCTTGGAATGCCTTGATCCAGGCGGGGCCTGATTGCGTCTGAGAGTCGGCAGCGCTTCCCAAGCACTGCAAACGTTGCAAGCTTCGCGCACGGCCTATGCCGCGTTGGCCCGGCGCGCCGCCACTGACACCGCAGCGGACCCCTTGTCCGAGGAGGAGATCAGCGTCATCAAGGAGGCCGCGTTGGGTTGGGTGCGGCCATGAGGCTGCGCGGACATGAACATCCGCTCGGGCATGTCGCTTGCGGAAAGCCGCCGATCTCCTTCCGCCCCATCTCTATCCCCAAAACTGCGGCTGCGGATGACCGACTCCGGACGCAACCGGCTGCGCGACACGGCCCTGATTCGGGCTCGCGGGCGCAGGACACCCTTCCGGGCAACGAGTCAAAACCTCTGCTGGTATCGCGCATCGGAGAAGCGCGATACGTCGCGACATGTTTGAATTGAAGTATCCGATTCACGCGGCGAATCGCAGCCGCGTCGCGTCTCACGCTTCTCTGCGATCGGATGCTAGTGGCGTCGCTTCCGATTCGTCAGCGCTTCAAAAGTGCTGATCAGGCCCTCCATTTCCGAGGCCATCGATTCGAATTCCTCCGCTAGCTGGGCATACGCGTCCCGCGCCTCAGGTTCGGTTTCAAAGCCAGCACTCGCACAGCAGTCAGCGGCCCATTCCAGAGGATCTCGTACGAAGCCTTTGGATATCACCAGTGAGTCCATCTTGCTCCTCCTTTGGCGCAATTTTTTGCAACATGCAGCCAATAGATGAACCGGCGATATCAACCGATACTTCTTCGTGAAACCAACGTAAATACCGCTGCGCCGTCGGCGAAATTCGCTGAAAATATCCACACGTTTACGTGTGCCACCAAACTTGAGCGCACACGAAATTCACCTCGGTCGTTACTGATCAATAGGAGTCTAGTGGGCCTGAAGCAGTTGCTGCTGAAAATACTGCCAGGTTGCGTCCCG
This sequence comes from Rhodopila sp., assembly GCA_050010355.1. Lineage (GTDB taxonomy): Bacteria > Pseudomonadota > Alphaproteobacteria > Acetobacterales > Acetobacteraceae > Rhodopila. Next base: position 21,886 of record JBEKLE010000020.1, read on the forward strand.
CTGGGCTGGAGTCAGATTGGGGACGCCGCGCTGCGCCAGGAACTGTTCGAATTGCCCCTTCATCTTGGCCGCGGCGGCGTCAGGTATGGTCGGCGCTTCGTGCGGGCGGTTTTGCGCAAGCCAGGCGGTCGCCGGTGCAAACCGCACCCAACCCGGCTGCGTGGCAGTGAGATTGACATCATGCCACTTGGGATGGTGCGGCGGTGTCAGCAACTCGGGGAACTTTGTGAAGAACAGGTCAACGAAGGTCACTAGGTTCCGGTAACGAACCGTCCCCACCGGCCATCCGTACACGGCGAGGACCACGCCGACGCCAACGGTCTCAACGGTCTGGCCGACCGGAACAAGCGTCGGATAATCCGCATGCGTAAACTCGCCGCCAGGCAAATAGGTCTTCTCAAGTTCCGGCGTCGACGTGATGGATACAAAGTGCAAGCCTGTATCGGCAGGCTGCGAGGTAAACAGGCGGACCGGTTTGCCGGCTACATAGACATTGGCGGCAATCTCACCGCGCCGCAGCCGGTCTTGCGCGATGGTCGGCTCCTCGGTGCGAAAGTCCGGAGCGATACCCAGTGTCTTGAAGATCGCGCGCGCGGTGAGGTTGGTGCCGGCGCCTTCAACGTCAATATTCACCGCCTTGCCCTGAAGATCAGCCAGCGTCTGAATATCAGGCCCTGCGCAAACATGCACGTCGTTGTCGTAAAGTTTGCAGATATACTGGATTTTGCTGAGATCACCCGCATAAAGATGCGTCGACTGTGCATAGGCCAGCACGTCAGATGCGATCAAGGCGAGGTCAACGCCCGGCAGATGAAGCAAATCCCCGAGATTCTGAAGCGAACCTTTGCCGACAATCGGCACCACCCGCATCGTATCCGAATTCAGCACCGACGTCAGGTCGGTCGCAACGCGCATGAACGTTCCGTCGATTTCGCCGCCCATGATCCCGATGGTGATCTGTTGTGCGGCAGCGGCGGCCGCCGCGCCACGGCGCGGTTGACCCAGCAGCGCGGCGGCCGGAAGAGCCGATAGCAGGAAGCGGCGGTCCATTAATCACCTCTCTGACAGGGCTTCAAGCAGCAGTCCGGCCTCGGGATCCCCAAGCCTGAACGCGCGTTCGTACCACTCCCGGGCAAGGGCCGCATCAGGATCAACGCCGCCGATGGCGGTTTGCTTAAGGTAGGCAGGATCGTAGAGGCGGCCCAGGTTGCGCGCAGCCGCAGCATCGCCGTCCTTGGCGGCAACCAGATAGTAACGGCGCGCACCCGACAGATCGCCGCGAATTTCGGCATCGAGGCCCTGCGCAAAAAGCGCCGCCGCGTGATCTCTGGGAGTGGGTTCGGCCGGGCTGGCAGCGATCGGGCTGGGCGCGATCGGGCTAGGCCCGATGTGGCTGGGTCCGATCGCGTTCGGTCTGACCTGGTGACCGCCTTCCGATCCGAGACGGTCAGGCATGGCCGAAAATTGTGGCGGTGCAGCGGTGGCCATCTTGGGGGACGTTGGGGCGGCCGGTGGGGCGAGAGCCAACGCGCTTTCGGTCGGCGCCAGAGCAGGCGGCGTCTGGGCGGCCGGTGCCGGAGGGGCGGGAGCCAACGCGCTTTCGGTGGGGGCCGGAGCAGCCGGAGGCGTCTGGGCGGCCGGTGCGGCGGGAAGCAACGCGCTTTCGGTGGGGGCCGGAGCCGGCGGCGTCTCGGTGGCCGGTGGGGCGGGAGCCAGCGCGCTGTCGGCTGGTCGCTCACCGGTGGATGAATCCAGCGGAGGCAGCGGCGGCGGGCCTGATTTGTCGCTCTCCAGGAGCGCCGAAAGTTGCGCAATTTCGGCCGGTGTTGCCGTAGGGATCAGGTCCATCATCTTCATGACCGTTTCGGTCATGTTATCACCAGGCGGCGCCCAGCGGTGACCGGTGGCGGCCTGCGCTTTGGCCTGCGCAAGCAGATCGGCAAAGGTTGGGTTATCAGCATATGCGGGCTGCGCCATCATGACCCCGACGCAAACCGCCAGGATTCCGCCACGAATTCCGCCAAGCATATTCAGTGTCCCCGCGCGAACGATGTTACGCTCCATTATCCTTGCCGTGCCGGTCAAAGCATTGAGGTAATTCACTGCCGAGCAAGTCAGCCGAGGTTGACATATTTCCACCCTAACGGCTTTTTCACCCAGCCGGAACTGCGACTGCAAGAGCTGCATGCCCTTACGCGAGGCTCCTTTTACCCGCCTCTACACATAACACCAGACCTTCGATCAACGCGGAGGTCTAACCGACCTAACATTTTCTTGAGCCGTAATCCGTTTTGTATGCGCGTATTGTTGGGTCTTGGCACGGATACACCACCGGATCAGTGTGCCCCGCCGCAGCGCATCGCATTGGCGCTGGCGTCTCAGGAGGCCTCCCGCTTGCCTTTCCCTCCGGCTTGGGTGACCCTGTCCTCATAGACGCAGCCAGCATAAGCAAAGTGAGGATGCCGTGAACGACGCCACGATCGTCACCGACCAGGTCAAGCGATTCAAGTGGGTTGGCACCCGCCCGATCCGCCCCGACGGTGTGCCCAAGGTGACCGGCCGAGCCCTGTACGGCGCGGATCTCAAGCTGCCCGGCATGCTGTATGGCAAACTTCTCCGCTCGCCGCACGCGCACGCGCGCATCAAATCGATCGACACCTCGGCCGCCGAGGCCCTGCCCGGTGTGAAGGCCGTCATGACCTCAGCCGATCTGCCGGAGCAGAAATTCGGCTACATCGGCCCCGAGCGCGTCGCGGTGAACTTCTGGCACGTCACTCGCAACATCCTGGCGCGCGAGAAGGTACTGTACGAAGGTCACGCCATCGCCGCCGTCGCCGCCATCAGCAGCAGCATCGCCGAACACGCCGCCTCGCTGATCAAGGTCGAGTACGAGGTGCTCCCCCACGTCATCGACGTCGACGAAGCCATGGCCCCCGACGCTCCCGTCCTGTTCGAGGACATGATCACCCGCGGCATCGAACCCCCGCCGGCCAAGCCCTCTAACATCTCCAAGCGTTTGGACTTTGCCATCGGTGACGTCGAAGCCGGCTTCAAACAGGCCGACGTCGTGATCGAACAGGAATTCAAGACCGCCGCCGTCCATCAGGCCTACATCGAGCCGCACGCCTGCGTCGCCAAATACGAGGCAGATGGCCAGTGCGAGATTTGGTCTTCCAGCCAGGGCCACTTCCAGATGCGCGCGCTCACCGCTCAGGTCCTCGGCGCCAGACTCGGTGACCTGCGGGTCACGCCGGCTGAGATCGGCGGCGGCTTCGGCGGCAAGACCGTCACCTATCTCGAACCCGTCGCCGCCATCCTGTCGAAGAAGTCAGGCCTGCCTGTCCGTCTGCAAATGACCCGCGAGGACGTTTTCCGCGCCTCCGGCCCGACCTCCGGCTCGTCGATGTGGGTGAAGCTCGGTGTCAAGAAAGACGGCACGATCGTCGCCGCCGACGGCATCTTCAAGTTCCAGGCCGGCGCGTTCCCGGGCTCGCCGGTGATGAACGGCTGCCTCTGCGCTTTCGCCCCGTATGAGATCGCCAATCAGCGCGCCGTCGGCTTCGACGTCGTCTCCAACCGCCCGAAATCCGCCGCCTACCGCGCGCCAGGCTCGCCTATCTCCGCCTTCGCCGTCGAAAGCGTTCTCGACATGTGCGCCAACGCCATCGGCATGGACCCGCTGGAAATCCGCCTCAAGAACGCCTGCCGCATCGGCACGCCGACCATCGCGGGACCCAAGCACGCGCACGCCGGCTACGTCGAGACGATCGAGGCGCTGATGAAACACCCCGCCCACAATGCGAAACTCGGTCCGAACCAGGGCAGGGGGGTCGCCTCCGGCTACTGGTTCAACGGCGGCGGCGAATCCAGCGCCACGCTCCAGGTCAACGCCGACGGCACCGTTCTGGTGGCGACGGGCAGCCCCGACATCGGCGGCTCCCGCGCCTCCATGGCCATCATGGCGGCTGAAACGCTGGGTGTGGACTACAACACCGTCCGCGCCATCGTCGCCGACACCGCCTCGGTCGGCTACACGCACGTGACGGGAGGTTCCCGCGTCACGTTCGCCACCGGCACCGCCGTCGTGAATGCCTCCAGAACCGTGGTGAAGGAACTCTGCAAGCGTGCCGCGCTGATCTGGGGCGTCGATGAAGAAGGCGTGGTGTGGGAAGACGGCCACGCCAAGCCCGCCAGCTCAAACGTCGGCGAATTCAAGCCGCTGTCACTGGTTGAACTCGCGGCCAAGGCAGGCGCCACCGGCGGCCCGATCACCGCATCGGCCGGTGTCAACGCCGGCGGCCAGGCGCCCGGATTCTCCACCCAGTTCTGCGACCTCGAGGTCGATCCCGAAACCGGCAAGGTCACTATCCTGCGGTTCGTCGCCGCCCAGGACGTCGGTCGCGCCATCCACCCGTCCTACGTGGAGGGCCAGATTCAGGGCGGTGTCGTGCAGGGCATCGGCTGGGCGTTGAACGAGGAATACATTTACAATTCGAAAGGTCTGCTCGAGAATCCCGGTTTCCTCGACTACCGCTGCCCGGTCGCCTCCGATCTGCCGATGATCGAGCCGATCCTGGTCGAGGTGCCCAACCCGACCCACCCCTACGGTGCGAAGGGCGTCGGCGAGGTCAACATCTGCCCGCCCATGGCCGCCATCGCCAACGCCATCGCCATGGCCACCGGCAAGCGGATGACCGAACTGCCGATGTCACCGCCCCGTCTGCTCGCCGCCCTGTCGGCCTGACCTTGTGGCCAGGGTCGTATTCACCTCGGGCTTCGCGCGCCGCTACACCAACGGTGTGCGGGAGTTCGAGGTCGAAGCGAAGAATCTCCGCGGCGTATTGAAAGCCATGGACGACCTGTTCCCCGGCCTCGGCGAGCACCTGGAAGACGAGACGACGGTCGCCATCAACGGGGAATACCACGAAACCGGCTATTTTCAGCCGGTCCCCGCCGGCGCCGAGGTGTTCTTCATCCCCCGCATCGAGGGCGGCTAACCATCGTTCGGCCGTGTCGCGAGCAAATCGACCCCACCAGGCCGACATCCCGACCTAGCCTATATCAGCTAACGGAAACCGCCTGGTCGTCGTTGGCGGCGGCTTAAGGAATTGAATCGCGTTAAAGACAGACGGCTCATTTCGGCTGAAGATTTTCGGATGCTGGCATGAATCGCGTATACCGATGCAGAAAGTCTTTCCCGAGGTTGATCAGTCGGGACTCCGGCCCTGCTGGTTTCCCGGCGATGATCCAGCAGCCAACGGCAACAACGCCAAAGACCAGAGCCACCAGACAACCAAGCAGCCCGCCCCATACAACTGCCGGGCCGCTGGTCACCTGCGCAGGTTTCCATGCCAGTCCCGTTAAGTCCGCCGCAAGTATGGCCGTTGCGCTGGCAATCAAAATTCGGAGCAGCGGACTCCAGATCTTGCTAAAGGCAACAAATCCTGCATGCGCCAGTGCGCCGACGAAAATCACCGCTTCCAATCCCATCACGCCGACAGCGGCGATCGCTATATGGACCATCGTGCCGCTGAGCGTGACGGTCGCCGTCAGGATTGAGACCTTCATCACCGAGGCGATGGCGTTGGCCGCGAAATTGTGGCGAACCAGGCCACGCGCGATTAATGCCGAGCTACTGACCCAGGGGAACGGCGAGAACACGCACAGGAACGCCAGGATGGATATCAATGGCTGTGCCTCGTACCATTTTGTCCCAAGCATAGCGGCCACAACATATCCAGCACCCGCTGAAATGCCGATTGTGACTGGGGCCACAATCAGCAGAAGCGTGACGGCGACCGAAAGTGCCAGCGCGGTTGTGTCTGTTCCTTCTCTTTGCGCGGCTGAAAAGCCGGCGAACAGCACCTCTGCCGCGGGCTGCACAAGTTCGGTCAGGGGCAGTGTCGCCACTTCGAATGCCAGCAGGTAGACACCAAGCTGCGCTGTTCCCAGCGCTGGGCCGAGGATGAATGGATCGCAACGGTCCCACACCAGGCAAGCAAGACTCGTAAGCCAAAGCCAAAACGAGAAGCCGACGAGCTTGCGCCATTCGGTCAAAGCAAATTTCGGCCTGCTGGGATGCAGTGTGTAAGAGGTGATCAGCCGTACGATCTCCGACACACCGATGCCCGCAAACATAGCCCAATAGTTGCGCAGAACGAAGGCCATCGTGATGGTGACGCAAAATCCGGCAACGCGCGGCACGACTTGCAACAGGAACTGGTAATGGTAGCGCAGGCTGCGCCGAAACTCGACGATACCGACGTTCTCCAGCCCATTCACAGCTGAGACCACGGCGAGCACCAGCAGCACAGGAACCAGCCTCGGTTCACTGAACCAGCGCGCCACCGGCGTCGCGGCCAGCGCAATGGTGCTGCCCGTTATCAGCCCGCGCAGCGCCTGCAAGGTGAATGCGGTGGCAAACAGACTTCGGTCATTCTCCGGCCGGCGCAATAGCGCGTCCTGCACTCCGATTTGCGACAGCGCACTGACGCCCGCGGAAAACGTCGTGGCTATTGCAACAAGGCCGAAGTCGGCGGGAACCAGGATACGCGCAAGGACCAGCGTGCTGATCACACCCAACATACGCGTGACCACACGAAACGCCACAAGCCAGCCGATGCTGATGGCGCTGCGCCAACTCAACGAAGCCTGGGGTGCATCTGCCATGGTGTCTCTAGCCGGCCAACGTTGCTTGATGCAAGGCGCAGTTTGCTCGCATCGATCGTTTCGCGCCGCCGGTCAATACGCCCCACGGCGCTGAACACAGGCAGCCGCAAGACCGGTCAGAGCGATGGTTCACGGCAAGCATACCGAGCATCTACTTTGTGTCCGGCCAAGTAAAGATGACCATGTTCCCGTGACCGTCGCCATCCTGGCGCACTGGGGGCGGATGCCGTAATGGTCGCCTGTAGCAAAGGTTCGATGGAAAGGTCGATGCGATCGATATGCATGCTTCCGGATCATGGCGTCACTGGCTTTCCAGATATCCGCGAAGCCCGCATGACGGCGGCCGCTTTGATGATTTTCCGCGTTACAAGCTTCGTGGTTGAGCGGCATGACTGCGCGAACCAGTTCGAATCTGGCTGTCAAGTCAAGGAAGTCTGATCTGGCCGACAAAGCGCAGGATTTCCGTATGGATGCGGGGAAAATCCAGTTGCACGCTGGCAGGACCTTTAGTCAGACGTTCACGAATCAGACCAGCCAGGTCGGCGACGTGCGGGCTCCAGGAAATATCAGCGACAGCGGCAATCCGGCGCAGAAAGCTGGCCTGATGATCGCCGGCGCCGCGCGGATTGGGGAAGGCCACGAAGGGCTTACGCGCCAGCAACAACTGCACGACGGTGGCGCCGCCGTGCGAGATGACGACCGAGCTGCTGGCGATCATTTCGGCGAACGCACCTATGTCCGTGCCGATGAACTGTTTGGCATGCGCCATGGCATAGGTCGATTGGCCGGACTGGCAGACCACATCCTCCGCAAAATAGCCGGCGCCGGCCAAACGATCGACTTCCGCGAGCAGTTCCTCGAATGGCATTGTGGTACCAACGGTGACTAGGATCATAGGATAGTGCCCCCGCTGCTGCGCGGATATTTCGCCTGCAGATCCGGCCACTGGACGAAAAACTGGTCGGAAAGACGAAGGTGATAGACGATCTTGCCGGTGTTCGAGAGCTGGTAGGTGCGGGTAATCGTCTCGATAAAGATGTTGCGGCAGCCCGTTAGGCGGCCTGCCAATAGCATGGGTATTGCGTGGCTGCAGCCGAGACCGAGGATGGCGTCGATCCGGCGGCTCAAGATGATGCTGAGCGCCACCAAGAATGTCTTGGCAAAGGCATACAAACTTATGCGCAACGATTTACGTGTGACCGTGGCGAAGCTCGGCACATCGCGGGCTTCTCCTGGCGGAATTCCGTCCTGACCCGGGATACCGCCGTACCCCGTCCGGATATAGGTGAAGTTGGCCTGTTCACGCAGATGACCGAGCAGGGTCCGCGTCTCGAAGGTGAAGCCGCCGCCCGATAGAATGACTAACAGGGTCGGGAGCCACGCCGGTGCCGGCGGGATCGAGGGGTCAGTCATTGGCGTATTGCCACCTGTGGCCACTTTTTACACGTAACCGAACCGATCCCTGGTAGGCCGCAGGAAGGATTGCTCATGGTAAAATGCCCGGCTTTTGAGTGCCCCACTTTCCGCCAGGAAGATTAAGAAAACGTTAATTGATGAGGTCGGCTTTTTATCCTGTCCCAACCGTCACGCCGACATGTTGTTCCAACCGGTATTGGGTGGATAACAGAACAAAATTACGCTGTCACCATTTAACCGTGCGTTCGGAGCATGGAACTTTCCGGACGAAGCCTGTGTCGTCTCGCTGGTCGACCGCCTGGTGCAAAACGCCGAGATCGTCGCCATCGAGGGCGAATCCTGTCGGCTCAGGGAAGCCCGCGGCCGCGCCGATACCTGGGCACGCAAGCGCCGCGGCCCGCCCAGGTTCGGGCGGCCGCTGAAGTGACCGTCAGCGCCAGCGGTTCGTCTGCGCATCCCCCCGGGGGCACGCCGCGATAAAGCACTTTTTTTGCTCCATCATCAGGCACGGTTTGTTCATCCGGAGCCGAACCATGTTCGGCCCCAAACACAGGAACGCGGCAAACATAAGAACACGGAGGTGTTAGTTTTGCTTGCATACCGCGTTAGTTTAAGTTAGAACGCCCCGTGAACACCATCGGCGGCACAGACCGCCACAGCACGGAGTCCGCCGCATGATCGCCTGCTCACAAACCCCCGCCGCAACGCAAAAGACCCCCGCATGAGCCTCATCCTGACCGGCAACGCCAACCAGATCCTCATGGCCGCCCCCGGACGACCGATGCTCTCGGCACCACTGTCCGTCACTGCCAGCCTTTCTGCCATCCCGGGGCTGGCCGGATGGTGGGACGCCGGCCTGCCAGCCGGCATGCTCAGCACCTCCGGCACACCGTTGACAGTGTTCGGCACGCCCGCCGCCGCCGTCGCCGACAAATCCGGTTCCGCGACCGCGCTGAGCGTCTGGCACGCGGGATCCAACGGCACCACGCAGCCGATCGCCACGCCGCGCCTGAACGGCTTGCTGGGCGGCCTCGGCCTAAACACGGTCATCCCGCCCATGCTGCCCGCCTCTGGTCAGCAACTCCCCCTGATGGACCCCGATCAGGGCCTGATCAGCGCCGCCATGGCCCTCGGCTCCGCGACTGCCTGGACCCTTCTGCTGGTCTGGTCGCGCCCAAACTGGCGGCAGAATTCCACCGCCACTTCCACCCTTCTGAGCATCGGCGGCACCCAGATCCTGGCGGCCGTCAACGGCGGCGGTGGCCGTCTGGTGCTGTTTCCGGGCACCCAGCAGACCGTCCTGACCACCGCACTGACGCGCCGCCATACGCACGCCGTGATCCTTCGCAACACGCCCGGCACCGGTGTCGACGTCTGGCTCGACGCCACCCAGGTCGCCACCGCCGCCCCCAATCCCATGCCATCCGCGCTCACCGAACCATTGCTGTTCCTCCACGACGGCACCGCCGCGGGAGGCGCCGAGTGCTGGTTCCACGAAGCCGCCGTTTGGAACACCGTCCTGACGTCCGCCAGCATCACGGCCGTCCTGAACTACGAGACACGGTGGATCACCGGTCCGCGCAAAGCCATCCAGATCCTCGTCACCGGGCAGTCCAATTGCGGCAACGGCCTGAACGACGGCGCCTGGCACCTGCTGGCCCAGGGCGTCGCCTGGCATCTCGGCGCCCTGGCCTTTGGCGTGGTCGGCAGCTACGGCACCCCCCCGGCCGCCGCCACCTGCGTCCACGGTGAGGGCATCTATCCCGTGCCAGCCCTCGGCCTCTCCGGCTCATTTCTGACCAATCCCGGGGACGGCAGCAATCCGTCCACCTGGAACCTCGGCGCCGACGGCGAGGCCCTGCAGACCTGGATCCAGGTGAACACCGCCGCCGAGGACGCCGCCGATATCGCCGTCATCCTGTGGCCCTGGTCCGAGACCGACAGCACCCGTCAGTACAGCGAGAAGGCAACCTATGAGGCCGCGGCTCGCCGTCTGCTGTCGCTCGAGCGGGGCATGCTGAACCGCAGCGCCGCCTCCCTGCCGCAGGTCTGGTGGTCGGCAGTACCTTTCAACTTCAACAACCTCACCGACCCAGGCACCCAGATGCAGCGGGAGGTCGTGGCCGACATGGTTGCGGACCCCACTCAAAACGTGACTGTCGTTCTGCCGCAGACGGCCGACAGCATGCCGCGCGCGATCGGTGGCAACTCGGCGCTGGTCTTCAACCCGGCAACGGGAACCTTCAGCGGCGGCGACGGATACCACCGCGATCTTCCGGACAACCAGCGCTTCGGCATACTGGCAGCCCCCTTGGTGGCGCGCGCGATCCTGGCCTCCGAGGGTGGTGACACGATCACCGCCATCCCCGCCGGCATCCCCGCGGCCGGCGGTCCGGTGGTGACCCATGTGTACCGGCAGTCCGGCACCAGCCTGATCGTCACCGTGCAGCACGATTGCGGCACAGACCTGATCGTCCCCGCCACACTGGCCGCGTCAGGGACCGGATGGGCGGTGATGGACGGCGGTTCGGTGGCTTCGCCCGGCACGATCGTCCACGCCACCGCCTGCGTCCGCCTGAATGCCACACAACTGCAGATCACCCTGGGCCAGGCACTGGTCAACGCCAGCGCCGCCTGCCGCCTGTTTTACCCCTACGGCACCGCGACGATCGGCCGCGGCAACGCCGTCACCGACAATCTGTCGCTGGTCACGCCGCCGGCCGGGTGGAACATCGCGGCTGATCTTGGCTCCGCCACCGGCGTCGCAGCGGCCTTCGTCAGCAGCGCCGCAGCCGTCGAGGCCGCGACCCCAGGCGATTGCATAACCACGCCATGGAGCTTCAACATGCCCGTCCACATCCCGATGTCGACCGCGTCGGGCGATGTGTTGAGCGACACGCCCTGACCTGAAGCGGCACCGGACCACGGCCGTCACACGCCGTGGTCAACCGGGCTACGCCTCAGTCACCGCCGGATAAGCCTCGCCCCACTTATCCAGATACACAAAATCCGACAGCTTTCCGCGCCCGACCGGGCCGAACTTCCCCATCGGATACCCGATTGGCAGAATAGCGTAGGAATGCACCCCCTCCGGCAGCCCCAGCGCCGCCTCGCTCTCCTTCGCGTGCAGCAGATGCCGCGTCGTCAGAGTCGAACCAAGCCCCAGCGCTCGGATCGTCAGCAGCATGTTCTGCACCGCCGGATAAATTGAGGCACCAGCCGCACGCCCCGGGTTCGCCCCGTCCATCAAACACGCAACGATCCAGACCGGAGCCTCATGATAGTGCTCGGTCAGATACTCGACCGCACCATGCTGGCGGCCGTACCGGTCCGCCGTCACCCCAGGCGGTGGAGCACTGGTCGCGTAACGAGGCCCCACGACTTCATCGAACGCCTTCTTGTACCAGGCCTGCACGGCCTTTTTGATCGCCGGATCCTTGACCACCAGGAA
>JBEKLE010000021.1:0-33145 GCA_050010355.1 Rhodopila sp.
AGCAACAGCGCATAGGTGCCCACGGCAACCAAGGCCGGCGCCATCAGCGGCAGATAGATCCGGAAGTAGATCTGCCAGGGGTTGGCGCCATCGATGCGGGCCGATTCATCAAGCTCCATTGGGATCGATTTGCCATACTGCGAGAAAATGAAGATCGCATAGGGGGTAGCGAAAGTCACTAGCGCCGCGATCACTGACCAGAGGTTGTTCGTCAACCCGTAGATCTGCATGATCCGATAAAACGGTATCGCCAGAAACGACGCCGGAATCACGTAGGTCATCAGCGCGGCGTTGGTCAGCAGCCAGCCGTGACGCAGACGCAACCGTCCGACCGTGAAGCTGGTCAGCGAGCCGATCAGCAACGTCAGGAACATCGTCGTCAGGCCGACATAGAAGCTGTTGCCGAACTGATGCCAGAAATTCGCCAGATACCAGAAATTCTGAGTGACCACGACAACAAAACTTTCCAGCGACGGATGCTCGGGCCAGATCGCGCCACTGAATACGTCGTCGTGGCTGTCCAGGGCGATGACCCACATATTGTAGATCGGCGTGACCGACCAGATGGCGATCAGAACCCCAAGCACGATGGTTATCGCTTCGACCCCGTAACGCCGCAGTCGATAGCTGTTCCGGGACCTTCGCCGAGGCACAGCCCGTGCGGCGCCCGCATCCGCGGTTCGGGCGTGGATCGTGACAACGGCTCCGGTCGCGCTCATAGCTGTGCCTCCGACGTGCGCAGCTTGCGCATCAGTATGTAAACAAGCGGGATCAGCACCGGCAGAGCGGTCATGACCTCGGCCACGCCAAGGCGCGGCAATGCGACGGTATAGGCATAGCGGATGCCGAGCGTGGCCAGCACCTCGGTGGACATGGCCGGACCGCCGCCGGAAACGAAATATGTCGCGTTGAAGTCGCCGAGGGCAAAGACCGTATCAAGTAGCACGCAGACGAGATAAAGGTTCGCCAAAAGCGGAAACGTCACATGAGCAAACCGGCGGAATCCCGTGGCGCCATCGACGTCAGCCGCCTCGTAAAGCTCCTGCGGCACCGCCATCCTTCCGGCCAGCAGTATCACTGTCCAGAACGGCATGTTTTTCCAGATATAGGCAGCGATGTTGCACGCGAGACCCATCCAGTGCGAATTCAGGTAGACTGGCCCGTCGATACCGAAAAGCAGCCACAGCACATTGTTCAGCATTCCCCACTGGCCATTCAGTAACCAGTGGATCGAAATATAGGCCGGCAGTGCCGGGGTCGCCCAGGGCAGGATGTAAATCACCAGCAATGCCTTGATCCACCACCGCTTGCGCATGAAGAAACCCGACAGCAGGAACGCCATGAACATCTTCACGTTCACGCCGATGCCAACGTACAGCACCGTATTGAGCACCGCGGTGAAATAGCGGGGATCCGAAAATAACTGGCTGTACAGTTCAGGCTCACTGCCTAGCCAGAGGCCATAGGCGATCGGATAGACCACGAACGCGAGGAACACCGCGACGTAGGGAACGGCGAAGGCAATCGCCCAGACATAGTCCGCGCCGCGCACCCCGCCAAACCAGACCCGTCGCACCGGGCGCTTCGCAGCCAGATCTGCTATTCCAAGAGCCGGCTGTGTGACGCTCATGTGTTCGCCTCGCCAGTTCGGGTGCTACTCGTCCAAGCTAATCGCCCAGTCTAATCATAGGTCATTTTCGCGAAGATCTGCTCGGCCCGTTTGAACGCCTTGTCGATCGCCGCGGACGGCGTCATCCCGTTCTTGATGACCTCAGCATGAGCCTGGCCCCAAAGCTGCTCGGCGCTGACCTGACCCCAGGCCGGCGTGAACCCCTCGAAAACCGCCGTGGTCGGCTCCAGCACGGCTTCCCGGACGTAGGGTGGACGGTGCGGGTCCGAGGGATCGAGCCACCAGCGGTCATCCTTCACGATCTGCGGTATTGCCGGCACCCAACGTCCTAGGCCTGCCTTCAGATTCTCGTTCATCTCCTTCGGCTGCATCCAGAACTTCATGAAGTCCTTGGCTACGTCGACGTTCGTTGCTCCCTTCGGGATATAGCCGCCCCCTGCGCCGACCTGGCAGGGGATCGGCTTGCCGTTGTTGCCGAGCGGCATGCCCATCGTCACCATCTCGTCCATATAGGCTTTGGTGTTCGAGATCATCGCCAGCTCGGTCGACAGCGTGCCGTCGAAATCCATCACGAACAGCTTTTCATGGAAGCCGTTGTTGTCGTCGGCGTCGTTCCAGCTCAGGGCCTCCGGGGGGATGAAGCCGTCCTTGTAGGCATTCGTCAAGTATTCGCACGACTTGATGGCCGCCTCACGAACCTGCGGATCGTCAGTGTGAAGCCGCCCGTCCGGCGTGACGATGTTTCCGCCGCCATTAGCGATCATGAAATGCGTGAAAACGTTGTTGCCGTCGTTCGGACCGACCGTGGTGATCTGCAGGCCAAGTGCATAGATTTTGCGCATCCCCTTGGCGCGCAAAGCTTTCTGCGTAGGCTTCAGGAAATCCCAGAACGCGTCCCAGGTCTTCGGCGCATCCGACAGTTTCAGCCCCGCCTTCTCGACCAGGTCCCCCCAGATGTGGAACGGGGTTGCACCCTGCTTTATTGGACAAAGGTAATAGCTGCGCTTTTTCGTCGCCTTATTGTAGAAGGTGGAGCATAGTTTCGCGGTCTCACTAAGTTGAGACTCGTAATCAGCCACAACATCGCTGACGTCCAGCAACTTGTCGTCCCACGCGTTCTGCGGCAGGATTGACTGCGGTGCGTCCATGAAAACAAGATCGGGGACGTCCCCACTGGTCAGCGCGGAGATTGTCTTTTGATTCTGCGCCATGAACGGCATGATGCTGTAGTCGAGCGTATTACCGCTGGCCTTCATGTAGTCGTCAGCGACCTTCTTGAAAGCCTCGTCCTCCTGCGGAATGAACCCCTGGTTCATCCACACGACGGCGGTCTTGGCCGCGGCGTTCGCGATATAAGGACGTGCCAGGGTTCCGGCTGCCGCCATGCACGCCGATCCGCGCAGCACCGAGCGCCTGCTCAAATTGCTCATGTTCGTTCTCCCTGGGCCCTAATCGGGGCTGCTCGGTCCATTTTTTGACCGTAGTTGTAGGGCGGCATACCAATACGCCCTCGAACCACTGTCAAGTCAAATTCCACCGCGCCGGGGCTGCCTGAACGTGAACCGGACCTGAAGGCGTATCGATCCTGGTTCGGCTGCTGGCCGAAAAAGCGGCCGCTGCAAACGCCTGGCGGACGATGGCCCCGCGGTCACGGCTCGGATTAATTCAAGGAAAGGCGTTCGCCGGCTTGACCAAGCTGTCCTTCAGTGATGAGCGCTGTCCTTCAGTGATGAGCGCAAAGGGTATCGAGACTGATCTCGGTGTTCCACGCCCAGAACTTGCCGGTCAGCGCCGAAGTCTGTCGCGTCGCAAGCCAGACCGCACAAGCGTCAGGTTTAATCGCTCTGGCTTGGGCAATATCCCCAGCAGCCACGAGATCCATGAACCGCCCGAGCGGATCGGTGAAATCGGAGTATCCGTGCGCGTGCCGCAGATCGGATGGAACCTGTCCGTGGTCCAGCATGATGTCGATCTCGTCCTGTGCGCTGGCCGGAACCGGCCCGCCTAACAGGCAAGCAGCGAGCATGATGATCTGCCGAACCGGTCGATTTTCCACAGAAAGTCCTCCATTGGACCGCACGTCCGAAAACAAACTATCAGCGGCAGCCAGGGTACAACCTTAAGGGTGGAAATGGCAGACCGTCGCCTCTG
Source organism: Rhodopila sp. (assembly GCA_050010355.1). Lineage (GTDB taxonomy): Bacteria > Pseudomonadota > Alphaproteobacteria > Acetobacterales > Acetobacteraceae > Rhodopila. The sequence continues at coordinate 3,782 of JBEKLE010000021.1, forward strand.
CGGTCTGCATGTCGCAACAAGTAATCCGAGCCTCGCACAGTACCGCGCTTCTCGTCCACCGCCCACTGCGGTAAACAGCCCTGCCCTATGGACCAAAACCGATGACCGCGCCACAGATCGTCACCGTTTACACCGACTATAAAAGCCCCTACGCCTTCCTCGCGAAAGACCTCGCCTACGAGCTCGAGCGGTACCACCTCGTCCGGCTCGACTGGCGCCCGTACATCCTCGACATCCCGAGCTTCCTCGGTTCAGCGCGGGTTGACGCCTCGGGTGCTGTTCTTGAGGAGGAGCGAAACGCCCACCAGTGGCGCCGGGTCCGCTACAGTTACATGGATTGCCGCCGTCAGGCCCGTAAGCGCGGCATGACCATCCGGGGACCACAGAAGATCTGGGATTCCACGCTCGCCGCCGCTGGCATGCTGTTCGCCCAGCAGGCCGGCGACGCGGTTTTCCGCCGCTACCATGACGCCGTCTTCGAGCGCTTCTGGCAACGGGCTCTGGACATCGAGGATCCCGATGCCCTGGCCGCGATCCTCTCCGAGTCCGGCGCCGATGCATCGAGCTTCCAGGCCAGATCGGAAGCATTGCGATCGGATGTTGCGGCAATCAGCCGGAACGCCGAAGCCGACGGTGTTTTCGGTGTGCCAACGTTCGTTCTGGCCGGCGAGATCTACTGGGGCCGGGAGCACTTGCCCGACATAAGCGAGCAACTTGCGGCCGGTTGATTCAGGGGTGAGGCCCCCGGCTCCGGCCTTGCAGGATCGTGGTCAGGCGGCGTCATGGCGGTGCGCACGAGGAGCCCGCGACCCCGCGAGCCGCTTGACAGGTTGGGCCGACGCTTCCAGCCGGCCGTTCGTCGTGAGGTTGCAGACGGCCCGGATTTCGCCGGGCCGTGACGGCAACAGCTTTGGTTCTACGCTTTGGACTTTTCGGCGAGCACCTTGACCTCATCGAGGGCCTCGACGAACCGCGCATTCAGCAGCTTCACCGCCTCCTCGTGGGAATGCTGGATCAGGTCTGCGACCTCTTTCATGTTGGCAACCGCGCGTTCATAGGCCTGCTTCAGCAGTTCGGCCTGCTTGGCGGCCTTGGCCTGCGGTGCCTCGAGGGACGACATCGCCCGCACCGCCTCGGCCAGTTCCGACATGCTCTGCTGCACGATTTCCATATGCCGTCGCGCGACCGCCTGAGCGCCTTCCAGTGCGATCTTGTTGGCTGCGGTCAACGTTTCCAGGTTGCGTCGGCTGGCGGTGACGAACGCCTCCATATCCGGAACCGCGGGCAACTTCATCTCGGCGAACAATTTCCCGAATTCGCCGAAATCAGCCATCGATTTGGGGGGGAATGCCATGGATTAGCTCCTTGTCCGGATCCTCAACAGGGGCGACGATAGGCGCCTCCGACGGGAAAACCAAGGGCATCCGGCATGACAAATCGGCGCGAAGGACTATGTGATAGGTTAAGTGTCGGTCCGGGAATTCTCGCGGGTCGGTCCAGCGGTGCTTGTCGCCGCTGGGAGCGTCGGCAACTTGTCACGATGTGCCCGCCTTGTGACTGCGTGCCTCCTTCCCAGCGACGAAAACCCCTCGCTGGCCCTCCGCCGCCAGACTCCTCTGACGGACACTAAGGAGTTCAGCGATGGAAAACGACGACCCATCTGCCGTGGTCTGCGGCCCCGATGGTTGCGATAACCCCGTGTCGGAGACCCGGCTGCCGGACACCGCGACGGTTGGAACACGGATCGATATTGTTTCTGATGCGATCTGTCCGTGGTGCTATGTCGGCAAGCGGCAACTGGAGCGCGCTCTGGCCATCCTGGCGGGGGAGGGGCTGACGTTCGAGGTCCACTGGAACCCGTTTCAGCTCAATCCCGATATGCCGAAAGAGGGGCGGGACCGCGCCGCTTATCGGGCCTGGAAGTTCGGCAGCGCCGAAAAAGCGGCAGCGCTGGATGAGCGGATCACCGAAGCCGCGGCGGCCGTCGGTCTGGCGTTTCGCACCGACCTGATGGTCCGCACGCCGAACACGATGGACGCGCACCGGCTGATCTGGTTCGCCGGGCAGAACGGGGTCCAGGACGCGGCGATGGAGGCGGTTTTCAAGGCCTATTTCATCGAGGGGCGCGATATCGGCGAGCGCACTGTTCTGGCCGATTGCGCCGTGGCGGCCGGTCTGCCCCGTCGGGCTGTCGAGGACTTCCTGGCCGGCGACCTTGCCGCAAAGGAGATGCGGGCGGCGGATCAGACGGCGCGGCAGGCGGGCGTTTCGGGCGTTCCGTCCTTCTTCCTGGATGGCTACAGCCTGTTTTCCGGTGCGATGCCGGTGGAGACGATCGCCGCCGCGCTGCGCCGCGGCCAGGAGGTGCTGCGCGAGCGCCGGGGTGATTAGGGGTAGAATTGCGCCGTCAACGATTGTCGAGGGATAACCAACGCGCTTCCGCAACCACTGGCGGAGAAAGCCTTTCTGTTTCGTGCCCTGACGTTTACCGCAGGACGTTCATGACTATAGTGCGGGCTAAATCGGACACAGGAAGCAGACGCCATGAGCAGCAAACACCCGGAGACCCTTGCCCTGCACGCCGGCTGGCGCCGCGACAGCGCCACCCATGCCGTGGCGGTGCCGATCTATCAGACCACGTCCTACCAGTTCGACAGCGCCGAACATGCGGCGAGCCTGTTCGCGCTGAAGGAACTCGGCAACGTCTACACCCGCATCATGAACCCGACCAACGACGTGCTGGAGCAGCGCCTGGCCGCGATCGAGGGTGGGGTGGCGGCGCTCGGGCTGGCATCCGGGCAGGCGGCTTCGGCGTTTTCGGTGCAGAATCTGGCGCGGGCCGGCGACAATATCGTCAGCTCCACTGATCTGTATGGCGGCACCTGGAACCTGTTCGCCAACACGCTGAAAGACCAGGGCATCGAGACCCGATTCGTCGATCCGACCGACCCCGAGGCGTTCGCCCGCGCCACCGACGACCGCACCCGCGCGTATTACGCCGAGACGCTGCCGAACCCGAAGCTGATCGCGTTCCCGATCGCCGAAGTGGCGGCGATCGGCCGGTCATTCGGCATCCCGCTGATCATGGACAACACCGCGGCGCCGCTGCTGGTGCGGCCGTTCGATTACGGTGCGGCGGTGGTGATGTATTCCACCACCAAGTATATCGGCGGTCACGGCACCTCGATCGGCGGCGTCATCATCGATGGCGGCAATTTCGACTGGGAAGCCAACCCCGTTCGGCAGCCGGCGATGAACACGCCGGACCCGTCCTATCACGGCGCGGTCTGGTCGCAGGCCGCCAAACCGCTTGGCCCGATCGCCTACGTCCTGAAGATGCGCGTGACCATGCTGCGCGACCTTGGCGCGGCGATGGCGCCGTTCAACGCATTCCTGTTCATCCAGGGCGTGGAGACCCTGGCACTGCGCATGCGGGAGCACAGCCGTAATGCCCTGGCGGTGGCCGACTTTCTGGCGAACCGCAAGGATGTGACCCGGGTCATTCATCCGGCGTATCACAAAGGTATCGGCGCGGAGCGGACGGCGAAATACCTACCGCACGGTCAGGGCGGGCTGGTCGGGTTCGAACTGGCGGGCGGCGCGGCCGCGGGCAGCCGGTTCATCAATGCGCTGGAACTGTTCTACCACGTTGCCAATATCGGTGACGCGCGCAGCCTGGCGATCCATCCGGCGAGCACGACGCACTCACAGCTGACGGAGTCCGAGCAGGACGCGACGGGGGTCACGCCGGGCTATGTGCGGCTGTCGGTCGGCCTGGAGCATATCGACGACATCCTCGCCGACCTATCGCAGGCGCTGGACGCGGCCAAGGGCTGACGGCGCACGGGAGGATGGACCCGGTCGCACTCGTCACAGGCGGCGCCAAGGGGATCGGTGCGGGGATTGCGGCGCGTCTTGCCCGCGATGGATGGCGGGTGATCGTTGCGGATGTTGATCCGGCTGGCGCGGCACCGGCCGGTGGGCGCTATGTCGTGTGCGATGTCGGTGATGAGGCGGCGGTTTCCGGCCTGCTGGGCTCGATCACCGTGACCGAACAGCGGCTGGATGCGCTGATCTGCAACGCCGGGTTCATGATCCGCAAGCCGATCGCCGCGCTATCCCTGGCGGAATGGTCTGCGGTGCTGACAACAAATCTGACCAGCACGTTCCTGTTGGTTCGGGAAGCCGAGGCCCTGCTGCGTGTCGCCAGGGGTGCGGTGGTGACGATTGCGTCGTCCCGCGCGCGAATGTCGGAGCCGGACACGGAATCCTACTCGGCGTCGAAAGGCGGGCTGGTCGCGCTGACCCATGCGCTCGCGCTCAGTCTCGGGCCGGACGTTCGTGTGAACTGCATCAGTCCGGGCTGGATCCGGACGAAGGGGCCGGAGCCGACCGGGGAGGAGCACGCGTTCCATCCCGCCGGCCGGGTCGGCCGGGTCGAGGACATCGCCGGGCTGGCGGCGTTCCTGGCCGGGCCGGAGAGCGCTTTCATCACCGGCGCGGAGTTCGTCGTTGATGGCGGCGTGACCCGGAAGATGATCTACCCGGCGTAATGCCTCGTCATGTGTCGGCCAGGCCGCACAGCGACCAGGGCACGCCGTTCCACCACCACAACACGTGCAGATAAAACCGGTTCAGCCGAAGCGACAGCGTCGGGGGAGCCGGGTCGTAGACCTCGATGTTTGCCATCATGCCGTGGTCCTCGTGCATCAGGACATGGCAGTGGAACATGAACCGGCCCAGGATCAGGGGATCGAGGAACGGCATGCGCAGCTTCACCTCGCCGCGTGCTGGAACCTGCACGTTATCGAGATAGCCGGTGAACGGGACCGGATGGCCGTTGACCTCGACAAGCTGGAAGCCGATCTGGTGGATGTGGAAGACGTGCAGATCGTCGGTCTCGTTGCGTACGGTCCATTCCTCGATGTTTCCGAGCGGCACCCGCACATCGACCCGTTCGGCTGCGAAGATCTTGCCGTTGATGTAGAACCGCAGGTCCGCTTGCGTGGCTGCCTTGATCTGGGTCAAAACCATCGTGCGCGTCTGGTCGATTCTTGCGGTGCGCAGATCGGGCGGCAAGGGCGCGACGGTCATCGCGGCGGCCGGTGGTAGCGGCTGGCCGGCGACGTCCAGGTAGCCGATCACCCGGTCCGGTACCCGATCCGGACCGGTTCCGGTCATGAGGCCCTTCACCAGCAACGCATAGCGCCCGGCATCGCCGCTATCGACCAGCACGTCGCAGCGGCCGCCGGGCGGCAAATACAATTCGTCAACGGGATCCGTTCCGGCGTGTGGCTCGCCATCCTCGCCGACGATGCGGAACGTGTGGCCACTCAGCGCGATATGCAGGAACCGGTTGGCGCTTTGGTTGCTGAAGCGCCAGAGCTGGGTTTCTCCCGGTCGCATGGCTTCACTGGTCATCAGCCGCCCATTTACCGATTGCACGATGCCGTGCAGCGTGTCATCGATCTCGGCGTTCCCGGTATCATCCTCGAAAACCATGTCCTTCAGCACGAACAGGCGCGCCGTCACGGGGGGTGGGACCGGTCCTTCAACGATAATCGTTCCGCTCAGCCCGGCCATGCTCTGGTGTTCGGCCAAATGGTGGACATGGGCATGATACCAGTACAACCCGATCGGCTGCGTGACGGGGATCCGGACCTCGTAGTCGAGGCTGCTGTTCGGCTGGATCACAAGATGCGCGTTGTCGCCGTTGCCCAGCGGTGAACTGCGCATGCCGTGGAAATGCAGGTTGGTTGGCTGCGACAGGTGGTTAACCAATCGGATGCGCATCAGGTCGCCCGGATGGACATGCAACACCGGGCCGGCGTAATGGCCGTTATAGGTGGCGCCATCGAGTTGAAAATCGCCGATGTGGACTTTGCCCTCCGCGGCCACGAGTGTCGTGGACAGCACCCCGCCGGTGCTGAAAACCTCGGTCGAGCCGTCCGTATTCTGAGCGCGGGCCGCCGGCGCGGCCAGCAGAACGGCAAGTGCGAGGATCAGTCCGCGCAACGAAGGTGATCGCCGTGTCACGCCGCCTGCCGCTGTTCGAGCCAGGCCCGCAGTTCGGGCGGCGGCGACTCGGCGTCCCAGGGGAACTGCAGGCTTGTTTCCGGACCGTCGTGCAAGATCTGGCCGGGCAGGTCCGGCAGGCCGGGAAGCCGGAGAGCGGCGGCGGACCCCGCGACGAGCATCTGGTTCGCCTTTAAACGTGCACCGCCGCGACTGACGTTCAGACAGATCACCTCCACGCCGGTTCCGTTCAGGACCAGGGTGGCGGGCGCGTTGACGGGAACACGTTCGTCGTCGCGCCGGTTGGCCGCGTCCGAGGACGTGCGGACGATGCGAACCATCACGCTCCGCAGCTCCGCTATCTGCTCCGTGACGGTGCCGGCGACAGTTTGCATCTCTTGAATTGCCGCCTCGGTGCTATGGGCTTCCTCCGTCACCGAGGAGATTTGGCCGGAAACCACGCGCATGGCCTCGACAGTGCCCAGGACGCTGCGCGCGATTTCACCGGTGGCGGCGGTTTGCTGTGCGGCGCCGTCGGCGACCGATTGGGTGATGCGCTCGATCGAGGCCACACGTTCGATCATTTCGCCAACCACGTTCACCACATCTTGCGTCGCGAGCTGGATACCGCTGATGCTGCGGGAGATCTCCTCGGTGGACTGAGCGGTCTGCGTCGCGAGCGTCTTGACCTCGCCCGCGACCACGGCGAAGCCGCGCCCCGCTTCGCCTGCGCGGGCAGCCTCAATTGTCGCGTTCAACGCCAGAAGATTGGTCCGCTTGGCGATATCGCCGATCAGGCGGGCAACGGCGCCGACCTGGGCCATCGATGCCGAAAGCTGATCGATAATCTTGCGCGCTCGCTCTCCGGCCCGTGCCGTGCTGGCAGTTTCGGTGGCCGCGGCGGTGATCTGGCTGCCGATCTCACGCGCGGAGGCGGAAAGTTCCTCTCCTGCGGCGGCCACGACCTCGCAACTGCTCAACGCCTCGCTGCTTGCGTCCGTCGCCGACCCGACGCTCACCAACATGCGTGCCGCCGATGCGGCAAGCTCCAGGGTCAGGCCTGCCAGCATGGTGCCGCCCTTGGCCGACTTCTCGGCGGCTTCGGTGGTCTCGCGCTCGACACTGTCGGCCGCATTGCGCAGCGCATCCCGCTTGTCCGTTTCGCTTTTTTTGCGCAGCCGCTCGCGTTCGCCCTCAGCCTTGGCGTTTTCCTGCATCGCCTCGCGGAACACTGTGGCGGCGCGTGCCACCGCACCGATTTCGTCGCGTCGTCCGGTCAGCTTGCGTGGAATTTCGTGATCCAGTTCGCCCGCGGCCAGAAGGTCGATCGCGCGCACCACCTGGACGAGTGGGCGGGACAGGTTGCGTCCAACCAAAAAGCCGACGCCGAGAGCCAGGCAGACGGCGACGGCGATCTGGATCAAAACGAGGCGGGTGCTCTGTGCGGCCGACTCTTCCGCATCGTCGCGTGTCTCCAGCCCGTCGGCGCCATATTTCTTGACGAGTTTCGTGAGCGCGCGACCCGCCTGGGTCATCTGCTCCTTCAATTTGGCTGCCGGCGCGTCGGATAAAGCTGCCAGCAACACGCGCGTCTGCTTGCCGGCTTCGCGTGTGCGGTCGGAGGCAGCGCGGTCGATTGCGACATCGAGTATTTGAATGACTTTGGCGAGCTCGGCACTTCCGGCCAAAGTCGATCCGGTCTCACGTTGCGAGGCTTCCAGGCGGAGAAACGCCTCCTGCGCCTGGTCCACATAGGACATGCCCATGAAGGCGTGATCGTAGATGTCGATCGCCAGGTGTCCCATTCGGGCAGTCTGTCGCTGCGCCAATCCGCCAACCAACGCGATGATCGCCACAAAGACAAGGCATGCGGCGAGAATTTTCGTCTGGACGGACATCATGCATTCCTGGTCAAGATCCGAGCGGCCGCCGCATTATTTTACGGTAACGGTCATTTTCATGCTCGGGTGGATGCTGCAACGAACCTTGAAGCGTCCGGCCTTGTCGAACTTGTAGGTCAGATTCTCACCGGGCTTCTGCAACCCGAGATCGGCCGTGTCATCGTCTTCGTTCACCACCGTGATGTTGTGGCTTACGTCGTCCTTATTGGCGAAGGTGACGGCGTCACCCGTGTTGAGCGCGACCGATTTCTCACTGAACACCTGGCCAGACTGGTCGATCGTTACACCTGAAGCACGGACTCCGGCGCCGATCACGATAAAGGCCGCTGCGGCCGCGATGGTTGCTGATAAACGCATGGTGGGTGATTCCTTTCGGTTTCCGCTGGTTTAGAAGTGGGCCGCGGCCCAGACGCTGAAGTAAAGCGCGTTGTTGGCAGCGGCATTGTTGGTTTCGCCGTCGAAGCGGAAATAGCTGACGTACTGCACGGCGAGGCGGACATTGCCCCAGGTGATGAACGAGTCGGGTTTTCCCCACGGCACGTAGGCGATCTCCGCGATCATGCCGCTGGTGTTCGGGCTGCCGTTCGGGGTTCCAAAGTAAGCGGCATCGCTGGTGCCCTTGGTCTGGAAATACTGGATTGAAGGCGTAACGGTAGCGCCAAAGCTGTAAGACACGTCGGCCCGAAACGTGTCGAGGCCGTGGAACGGCACGGCGCCGGTGATGATCTGGCTGGCGCCGAGCCAGCCGTCCTCGTGTATCAGGGTGGCATGCGCCGAGATCATGTCGCTGACGACGTTCCGGGGGTTGAACGTGAACTGGTAATTGGCATCGAGCGCGAGGTCGGTGAACTGATCGACATGGCCGGGGATTTGAACGCCGCCGGGGTTTACGCTCGCGTTCAGGCCGTAGGTGCCGAACTCGGCATAATGGCGGCCCATCTGCTGCTGCAGCGCCAGGCGCCAGTACGGGATCACACCCTCTGTCTTGTCGGTGCCGGCGACCGGCACGATCCCGGTCGCGTTCAGCACGTCGTATCCAAGGCCGCGATAGAGATCGAACTCCGAGTAGACCAGATCGTTCCACATCGCGTAGGCGCCCGCGCCGGCGACGCGCTGGCCAAGCCCGCCGTCGATCAGCGTGGCCGCGACGGGAGCGGGAGCGAGAGGTGAACTGTTATAGGGAAAGCCCCAGACCGGCGTGGAATTCCACAGGTCGGAGACGGTCGGACTGTTGTTGGCGGTGAAGCCGTAGACGATGTCTTCGCCGAAAAGTTCGCTGTCATGGGCGTAACGGACATCGGTGTTATCGATGTGCAACTGGTGGGCGATACCGTCGTAGGTGAGCTGGATGAAGCCGCCGACCCCAGGGGCGATCTTCCCGGCGTAGTAAAGGGATACCTGATCGAGCGCGAAATTGTTGTTGTCGGCGAAATGTGGCGCGGGTGGAGCCGGCTGGTCGTTGTTGGTGTGGGTGAACGACAGCAGGGCGGTGACTGCGATCGGCGGACCATGATTCTTGCCGTCACCGGCGGTATAGCCGTTGAGCTTGAAATCGCGGCCGAACTTGGTGAGCTGCGGGCCGAATGCGCCGACATGGCAGGCGGCGCAGGGCTGTCCGGTCTGCTGCGCGAAGGAAGGGACCGCATTGGCGACGTGCGGGCCTAGCAGCAGGGCGCCGAGCAGCAGCAGCGTCATCGCAATAAAGGGGCTCGGCCAACGCGGCACAGGACGGCACGGCCGGGAAGTCTCGATCGTCGGCATCGTCACTCCTTCCACGCCGCGGCTTGGCGATCGGCGGCCAAAACGGCGATGATGGCCGTCCGTCGGGCGCTGGAGGTCCTGATAAAGCAGATAAAACGTGAATTAAGGGTTAATGCGCGGGGGGAAAATCGGGGCCGGAACGGGGGTATGGTCCGAAGATGCACCGGGATCGGGCGGCAAGGTGGTTTCGGACTTTGAAGACGGCTCCGCGCGGTGCACGCCGACTTTTGGCGCTCGACGTGTTCAACGCTGGTCTGGTTCCGTGGCCATCCATAACTTGTGAGATTTGAGAATCGAAAAGTCGTGGGTCACCGGGCCAAGCCCGGTGATGACACAGTTAAGTTGGGGACAGGGGATGCCGCTCGCCGACCCGGCGCGGGTTGCTATTGCACTAGCGGGTTATGCGGGCCTGCACTTTCGCCCAGGCGTCGCGCAGGCCCACCGTGCGGTTGAACACCGGGCGTCCCGGCTCGGAATCCGGATCGAGGGCGAAGTATCCGGTACGCTCGAACTGCACAGCCTCTCCGACCTGAGCGCCCAGCAACGCCGGCTCGACCAGGCATCCGGTCAGCACTTCCATTGACTCGGGGTTGAGGTCGGCGAGCACGTCACCGTCCGCGCCCGGATCGGGACGGTTGAACAGATGCGAATAAAGCCGCGCCTCGGCCGGCACCGCGTCGGCGGCGGCGACCCAGTGCAAGGTCGCCTGGACCTTGCGCCCATCCGGGGCGTTGCCGCCTTTGGAGGCCGGATCGTAGGTGCAGCGCAAGGCAACGACCGTGCCATCGCTGTCCTTGACGATGTCCCGGCAGGTGACGAAGTAGCCGTAGCGCAGGCGGACCTCCTTGCCGGGCGACAGCCGGTAAAACTTCCTGGGCGGGTGCTCCATGAAGTCGTCCTGCTCGACGTAGAGTTCCCGGCCGAAGGTCACGGGACGCAACCCGGCGTCAGGATTGTCCGGATGGTTGCGGGCCTCGAGCGTTTCCGTCGCGCCCTCGGGGTAGTTCTCGATGATCAGCTTCAATGGCCGCAATACCGCCATGCGGCGCGGGGCGACGGGGTTGAGCGTGTCGCGGATCGCGGAATCCAGCATCGCGACATCGACCGTGCTGTAGGCTCGGGCGACGCCGACGCGGTTGACGAATTCGCGCAGCGCGGCGGCGGGCACGCCCCGGCGGCGGATGCCGGCGATGGTCGGCATGCGGGGGTCGTCCCAGCCTGTCACGTGTCCGTCGGTGACCAGGCGGGTGAGGTGGCGCTTCGACAGGACGGTGTAGCTGACGTTGAGGCGGGCGAACTCGTACTGGCGGGGGCGGGACGGGACCGGCAGGTTCTCGATCAGCCAGTCGTACAGCGGGCGATGATCCTCGAATTCGAGGGTGCAGACGCTGTGAGTGATGTTCTCGATCGCGTCGGACTGGCCGTGGGCGAAGTCGTAGGTCGGGTAGATGGACCAGGCGTCGCCGGTGCGCGGATGCGGTGCGTGAAGGATGCGGTAGAGGACCGGATCGCGCAGGTTCATGTTGCCGGACGCCATGTCGATCCTGGCCCGCAGCACCCGCGCGCCATTGGGGAATTCGCCGGCGCGCATGCGGCGGAACAGGTCGAGATTCTCGTCGACCGAGCGGTAGCGGTCCGGGCTGTTCTGGCCAGGTTCGGTCAATGTGCCGCGCTGGGAACGCATCGCGTCGGCCGGGGTGTCATCGACATAGGCCTTGCCGGTGCGGATCAGGTGCTCGGCCCACTCGTAGAGCTGTTCGAAATAATCCGAGGCGTAGTAGAGATGCTCGCCCCAGTCGAAACCGAGCCAGCGGACATCGCGCTGGATGGCGTCGATGAAGAGCTGTTCTTCCTTGATCGGGTTGGTGTCGTCGAAGCGCAGGTGGCAGACGCCGCCGAATTCGTTGGCGATGCCGAAGTTCAGGCAGATCGACTTGGCGTGTCCCAGATGCAGGAAGCCATTGGGCTCCGGCGGGAAGCGGGTGACCACGGTTCGGGTGCGTCCCGCGTCGAGGTCGGCCTGCACGATGTCGCGGATGAAATCGCGTCCGGCTTCGATTGTCGTCGTGTCGGTGTCCACCATGCCTCCGGTTCCAGAATGCCCGCCCGGACCGGTCGTTGGACGGGAGGGTGGCACTCCCTACACAACTGGGGCTGCTTTGGCGACTGATCGAGGTATCGCGCCGATTTTGTGACTGCCCGTGTTGCCGGAATGGGACAGCGGCCTGTGGGTCGTTACTTCCGATTGTCCTACGCTGAGCGGCCAGCCTATTTCGACAGAGCCTATTTCGACAGGGGGCAGGCATCTTCGGCTTCGGGCCGGGCGGCTTCCTCGGCGGGGATGGTGCGGATGAGATTATAGAGGTCCCACGGTCCCTTGGATTCAGCCGGCGATTTCACCTGGAACAGATAGAAGTCCCGCATGACGCGGCCGTTGCGCCGGATATGGACATCGTGGCTCATGAAATCGTTGATCGGGATTTCCCGGATCTTCGCCGCCACGGCGGGGCCGTCGGTGGTGCCCGCGGCGGCGACGGCCTTCAGGTAGTGCGCCACGGCACTGTAAACGCCGGCCTGGACCATCGTCGGCATCGTTCCATGCATTCGTTCGCCGAACCGCCTGGAGAAGGCGCGGGTTTCATCGTTGAGGTCCCAGTAGAAACTCTCAGTGAGCAGCAGGCCCTGGGCGGTCTGCAGGCCGAGGCTGTGAACATCGGTAATGAACACGAGCAGCCCGGCGAGCCGCTGTCCGCTCTTGGCCAGACCGAACTCGTACGCCTGCTTGATGGAGTTGGTGGTGTCGGTTGCGCCATTGGCCAACCCGATGACCTTCGCGCCCGACGCCTGCGCCTGCACGAGATAGGCCGAGAAGTCGGCGTTGTTGACAGGGTGAACCGCCTCGCCCAGCACCGTGCCGCCGTTCGCCTTCACAACCTCCATCGTGTCCTTGGCCAGAGCGTGGCCGAAGGCGTAGTCGGAGGTCAGGAAGAACCAGGTATCCCCGCCGCTCTTGACCACCGCCGAGCCGGTTCCGCGGGCCAGCGCAACGGTGTCGAACGTCCAGTGGAAGCCGAACGGGGAACACGCCTTGCCGGTCAGGTCCGATGAACCTGGGCCGGAAAACAGGGCGATTTTCTGGCGTTGCCGGGTGATGTCCTGCACGGCGAGGGCAACCGAGGAGAACGGCATGTCGACGATGGCATCGACCCCTTCGGCGTCATACCAGCGCGTGGCGATTGAGGACCCGATATCGGCTTTGTTCTGGTGATCGGCGAAGACGATTTCTATGCGTTTGCCGGCAACGCCGCCGCCGGCGTCCTCCGCTGCCATGCGCGCGGCGATCACCGAACCCTGGCCGGACAGGTCGGCGTTCATGCCGGTCTGGTCGTTCAGGACGCCGATCTTGACCGTGTCGCCTGAGGCATGGGCCGCGGGCGGTCCAGCGAGGCAGAGAATGGTCGCAAGCGCGGCCGCAAGGATCAGACGCATGGGGACGGTTCCCTTTGGGCGGGTTTGGAGGACGCCTTTTCGGCGGATCGCCAGTATGACTTGGGCCGATAGCGTCAATCTGTGGAGGGCGCAACCATGGTGGGGATCCCATCACGACATGCGCCACGGCTTCGGCCGCCGACTCGTATCGTTGGCGTCGAGCGGATCGTTCGGTCGCCATAATCGGCGATCCACAGCGGAACGAAAGTCAGCAGGCCCGTGGCGTGGAGGCCGAAGGCAGGGACGGGCGCAGTCATGAAGACGGGCGCCCGCACGGCGATGGTGCTAATACGTTTCGAATTCGACGCTCCGGCACCAGTGCTCGCCGGCGCGTCCTTCAGGACAACCCTCATTCAGCCAAAGAAAATACGCCCGCTCGCGAATGTGCTGGTCAAGTGCCCGGAACCAGTGTTGTTCCGCCTGGCTGTCGGGACAGCCTTCCTGTTGCCAGATGAAGTAGGCGCGCACAGCAACGACTTTCTCCAGTCCTTGCCGCGTTCCGTACAAGATGTGGAGATCGTCTCCGATCGGGGTTGCCGGTCCGGGCCGGCTGATGTGCAGTCTGGCGGTCATGTTGCCGACATCAGCCTGGGGGACAAGCTGTACATGGGCCGCGAGTTCCAGTGCTTTGGCCTTGTAGTCGTCTTCTGTTGCAGTATCTTCGTCTTCGATCTGCACCGGAAACGTGTGCAGAGGTCGACCAAGTCCTTTGAAAACATCAACCAGACGCTCGTTCATAGAACCCTCCTCCCTTGACCGGCGGTGCAGCCGGGTCAAAACGCGGCCCGCGGCCGATTGCCACGGCCTTGGCACTAGACCATGATCGTTTGAGGTTAACCTGATTTTGGTTGTCGATCATGGTCTGACTCATCGTTTCACGTCTGAGGTTAAACCAACCTCAAACGATCGCGCTCCAAGGTCGCTGTCTGAAACTTCGTTGTTAACGGGTGGTGCAGCCGGGTGGTGTCATGTTCACGAGTACTTTCAGGACGGTACTCGCATCGCTCAGATTATGCCGCGAAAGCATCGAACGCGCGTCCCGGATGACGTGCGGGCCGGTTGTGAAACCGTCGCTCACTGATCACGGGCGAACGGGGCGTCATTGCGCGGTGGGGCGATCAATGCGCCGCCAACAGGGCCTCGATGCGGTCGACCAGATCATTGGTGGTGATCGGCTTGCGCGCCAGACAATAGGCGCCGGAGATCGCGCTCCCCAGCAGAAGCGCCGTTTCGTCGCCCGCGTAGCCGGTCAGCAGCACGGCCGGAAGCCCGGGGCGGCGCTGCTGCGCGGCTCGGATAAGAGCAATGCCGTCCATGCCCGGCATCGACAGGTCCGTAATGAGGGCGTCCACCGCCCGGTCGGCGGCGAGCAGGGCGAGCGCCTCGGGGCCGCTCGCGGCGGCCATGACGTCATAGCCCCGGTCGTCAAGGTTCTCCGCCAGCACCTCGCGCAGGGGATCATCATCGTCCACCACCAGCAGCCGCACCGGTCTAGTCGCCTCGCCGGTCCCGGATGCGGCTGCGTCCGCCGCATCGTGCGATGCCGTTGCACGGGCGGACCTGCCGGAACGATCCTCGGGCAACCATAGCGTGACGGTGGTGCCCTGGCCCGGGCTGCTCTCGACGCTCAATGCGCCGCCGGACTGTTCGGCGAAACCCCTGGCCATCGGCAGGCCAAGCCCGGTTCCGGCGCCCGGTTCCTTGGTGGTGAAGAACGGCTCCTGTGCACGGGCGAGGGTTTTCTTGTCCATGCCAATGCCGGTATCCGCGACGGTGAGGCGCACATAACCCCCCGGGACCAGCCCGGCCGGGTGTGGCGAAGCGTCCGGAAAGACCACCTCGGTCTTGGCGGACATGGTCAGCCGGCCGCCCTCCGGCATCGCGTCGCGGGCGTTGGTGGCAAGATTGACGAGGACGATCTCAAGCTGCGCCTTGTCGGCGAAGGGTGGCGGAAGATCGGCTGCCTCCTCGATACGCACTTCGATGGCGGCGCCCAGCGTGCGAACGAAGATTTCCTGCAGGCCGTTGAACAAGGCGCGCATATCGAGCGCTTCGGCCCGCAGATCGCCGCGGCGGCCGAATGCGAGCAGACGGCGCGTGACGGAGCCGCCGCGAACCACCGCCTCGATCGCAAGCCGCGCGAGACGGGCAACGCCTTGCGCGTCTCCCGGCCGGCGCTCGATCAGCGTGGCCACGCCCTCGATCATCTGGAGCACATTGTTGAAATCGTGTGCGATGCCGCCGGCAAGTTGGCCCAGGGCCTGCACGCGTTCGGCCTGCACGGCCCGTGCCCGTGCGGTCTCCAGCTCGGCCTCGCTCGCGGCCCGCGCGGCGGCGTTTTCACGCTCCTCGGTCACGTTGCGCAGGAACACGGTCAGTCCGTCCTCCGACGGATAGGCATGCGCCTCGAAGTGGGCGTCGAGCGCGGCGAAGTGCCCGTCCGCATGCGTCACCGCGCCGGTATCCATGGCCGTCCGCAAGGCGTGGCCGACCGGACTCTCCCGCAACCAGGGGAACACATCCCAGACGATCTGGCCCACCAGATCGCGACCTTGCGCGTCCTGCGCCTTCGCGCGCTCGTTGAGGTAGATGAAGTGCCAGTCGCGGTCCAGCACGACCACGCTGTCTGTCGTGCTCTCAAGCGCGGTGCGCAGGGCGCGGGTGCCGGCCTGGCGTTCTTCGAGCACCGCCTGCCGTTGGCGGCTCGCGGCCAGTTCCTCGAACAGGGCCTTTGTTTCGGTCATATCGCGCACGGTGGCGATAGCCAGGCTCTCGTTATCGATCTGGATGGGACCGATCTCGATAATGACAGGGAATTCGGTGCCGTCTCCGCGCAGGGCGAATACTTCCGTTCCGGCCGCCATGGCGCGGGGCTGCGGATCGGCCATGTAGGATGGGTGGAGCGAGGCGTGGCGGCGGCGGAAGCGTTCCGGCAGCAAACTTCCAATCGAGGCGCCGATCAACGCGTCGCGCGGTCTGCCGAACATCGCGACCGCGCGCCGATTGGCGTTGACGATTTGGCCGTGCAGGTCGGTCAGCAGGATCGTGTCCGGATTTTCCTCGAACACCCTGGCGAACATCTGATCGAGGCGGCGAACCTTGCCAATCGCCGACCGCAACGCGCCGGTGATGACGACAAGGGCGCTTGCGATGGCCGCGAAGAAGATCAGGACATAGATTTCCTCAATTTTTTCCAGGTGCGGCGAGAATATCGGCGGCAGCATGATGATCCAGGCGCAGACCGCGGACAGGGCGACCGAAAAGAATCCCACCGCGGTGCCGCAGATAAATGTCGTCGCGATGACCGGCGGAAACAGCGAGATGATCTGCCCGTGCAGGGCGTCCGACCCCAGCGCGACCCGAGCCGCCGTTGCCGTGCCGACGAGGACTGCCGCAAGCAGATAGGCATTGAGCGTGCCTGGCTTGACGCGCCAGGCCCGGAAATCGAGTTTGCTAAAGAACGGCATGGGTTATGGTGTCCCGCGCGGCAGGGAGCCGTTTCGACGCGATCACTCATGGGCGCCCCCAGACAATGGGGCAAGCGGCCGGGGCTGCGCAACCGTCGCTGTTCTTATCAGGATTTTCCTGGGACGCGGGTCCTGGTAAACGCGGAAGCGCCTGACGACCGTTCAGATAACCCGACGGCCCGGTCAGCGAGCGCTGCAAAGCCGATCCATAACATGCGTGCAGTGAATTTCCCAGCGAACGAAGCGACAGCATTGCCCGGATGTTCAGGTTGATGCATTTTCGGGCGCGTCGCATACCACTTCGTTACAACCGTTCGCGCCTGGGATATCTGCTGCGGACCCGCTCGCGGTGCGCGGTGTAGAGGCCGCTGGCGATGATGATGCCGGCCCCGGTCAGGGTCCACCGGTCCGGCAGGCTGCCGAACACCAGGAACCCCAGGGCCGTTACCCAGATCAACTGGCCGTAGAAGAAGGGCGCGAGCAGCGAGGCGGGTGCCAGGCGGTGTGCCAGGATGACCAGCCACTGCCCACCGGAGGCGACGAATCCGAGGACCAGTGACAGGCCGAGTTGTGTTGGGGTGGGCCAGATCGCCTGGAACGGCAGCATCAGGGTCAGAACGGCGGTGCCGATTGCAGCGGACCAAAGGACGGTGGTCTGCGGGGTGTCCGAGTTGCTGATCTTGCGGGTGATGATCAGTGCCAGTGCCCAGCAGAACGCGCTGGCCACGCCGAACAAAGCCGCCGGCTGGAAGCCGCCCATGCCGGGCCGGACGACGACCAGCATTCCCACCATGCCGGCCGCGACGGCCCCCCATCGGCGGGGGCCGACGGATTCGCCCAGCAGCGGGATCGAGAGAATGGTGATCAGCATTGGCGACAGGAAACTGATGGTGGTCGCCTGCGCCATGGTCATCTGGCGGACGCCGTACACGAACAGGACCGAGGATCCGATGACGCACAGCCCGCGGATGAGCTGGAGGCGGGGATTGCGTGGGCGGACGGATCGGCGGCGGCACAGGACAGCGGCGAGGATCAGGAAGATGACGTAACGGATCCAGATGAACTCGACGATGGGCAGACTGCCGCTGAGATATTTGGAAATGGTGTCGGATGAGCCGAACAGCACGGTCGCGCTGACGGCGAGCGCGATCGCCTTGATCGGGTCGTCGGGGTGCATGCCTGCTTATAGGGGGGCGGTCTTCAGCCGCGCACCTTCTGTTTTTGTTGTGCGAAGCCGCGCACCTTCTGTTTCTGTTGTGCGAAGCCGCGCACCCTCTGTTTCCGTTGTGCGATCAGGTGACGCGGTAAACCTGCCTGGTCGCGTTATCGCGATAGAGATCCACCGTGGCGCCGTCCCAGTGATAATCGAGATGGCGTCCCTGGGTCGGGAGCGAAACGCGATCCGGATAGAACAGGCCCGCGCACTCTCCCCCCTGGTGGCGGACGCTCGGGTAGACGATGCCGTCGGACCCAAGGGCGCGCAGGCTCAGGCCGAACGCCTGGCTTGCGGCGTAATCGCCGGCGGCCAGGACGGGGTCGGTTCGGTCAAGCGCTCGAAGGTCGTGCAGGCTGGCGTCGATGTCGAGGACGAGTTCGCGGAACTGGGACGTCCATCCCGGCGGCTGGGCCGTTGCCGCCATGAACCGGGCGTGGTGGTGCATTGTTTCGAACAGGGCGGTCTCGAACGTTTTTCCGACGTACAGGACGCCGTATGTTCCGTCACTGAACCGGCTCGGGCGGTCGGTGCTGACATGGGTGAAGGGCGCCATCAGATACGATGCGTTCGGCCCGCTGACGCGCCGGCTGTGGGGCACCAGCGCGATGTTGCCGATGTTTTCCATCAGGCGCGGATTGGTTTTCATCTCGGCGGAGATGAGCAGCGGCCAGTCGGCGGGATCGGCGATGTCCTCGAACAGGTCGATCGGCGGAAACAGGCTGCGAATGATCCGGACCGCCTGCCGCCACTTGATCTTGGTTCGGGGGGTTTGGGAGGGATCGCTCACCAGGCGCCGCGTTCGGCGTCCAGGTATCGCCGTACGCGCATCAGGTCGGTCAGTTCGCCGCCGAGCATGATCTGGAGGGCGGAGCGACCTTCGAGGGCGTGGTTGGGAAGGCGGGGCCATTCGTAGGACCGTTCAGGCTCCCGGAAGATGAGGCGGAGGGCCTTGTGAATGCCCATCAGGTTGGAAAGACGGGCCTTCTGGTCGCGTCCGATGCGGCCGATGCTCCCGGTTTTCCAGCGGGCGAAGGTTCGTGGCGGGAGGTCGAGGAGTGTGGCGGCTTCGGTGTCAGAGACTTTCCAGAGGCGGAAGAGGTTCAGGCAGGCGCGGAACATCGCTTCGGCTTCAGCGTCGGTGATGGGGGTGGGAAGGAAGTCCGGCGTTGTGGTGCCGATTGGGATGAGATGGGACATGGGGGCCATGGATGCTATATGGCGATATATGCGCTAAACGGCGCCATTTGGCAAGAGGCGGTTTGGTTGGTCGTTCGCGGCCTGCGGCGGACGGCGCGTTTTGAGGCGGCGAGGGTTGCGCGAGGGCACGATGCGCCACGGAGCGTGGTCACGGTTTTTCGGGTGTCGCGGGAGTGTCCGAATGTCTGTGTGTGAGGCTTGTTTAGTCTCACCACCATTACGTATTTGACTGTAATCGACGGCGGGTTGTGATGGCAAGGGCAAGACACTTGCTTGGGCTGTTCCTTGGTTCGATCAATGCGCCTGGCGGCGGAGGACCAGCGAGGGGCTTCGTCGCTGGGAAGAAGGCGACGCAGTCACGATGCGGGGACATTGTGGCAAGTTGCCGGCGCTCCGAACGGCGAAAAGCACCACTGGACCGACCCGCGAGACTTTTCGGACGGACATTCAGCCTCTCATTGGTGGAAAGGAACTGAGTATATTCCGAGGGTCTCGCGTTGCGCGAACTCTTGATACCTTCCTCATCGAGACTCCCAAGGCCTCCGAGCCAGAAAGCGGGAATGGATGAGGTGGGGAGGCTGTTCCCCAGCTTTGGCGTATGATCGAAGTGTGGAGCGAACAAATGGACACGCAGCCGCCTATCCCCAAAGGACCGTGGCAACAATCGAGCGACGATCGCAGCCCGCCGGCGACCAGCCACGGCAAGTTGCTGTTTATACTTGAGCTTCTGATACCAGCGGCAATTTTACTCCTCATTGCGGTTGGCATGGTGACCGGTTATTTGCAGAAATGGCTGTGGATGGGGCAACTCAACTACACAGGCATATTCTGGAAGCTTTTCTCGGTTCAGTGGGCGATGTTCGCGGCGGCGTTCGCCTTCGTCTTTCTGTTCATGTGGATCAATCTTCGTCAGGCTCTGCGCAACAGCGGCGCGGTCGGCGGTGGCGCCAGCAAGAGCGTGATGTTCGCCAGCACCAAAGCCGGCGATCAGGTCAATTTAGAACTCACGCCACGGCTCCTGAGTTCTGCGGTTGTTATCGTCAGCCTTGGGCTCGCCTGGTTTGCCGCCGACATCTTCTTCAGCCAGTGGGACACCTATCTGCGCTTTCGTTACGGTGGATCATTCGGCGTGTCTGATCCGCTCTATGGCATCGACGTCGGATTCTACGTGTTCCGGCTGCCCTTCTACCAGTTGCTGCAAACCAGTCTGATGGCGGTGACGGCCCTGGCGATAATGGGCTCGATATGCATATACGCAAACTTGAAGCTGATTCAGTCCCGTCGCGGCAGTGGCGCCATCTGGGGCCGCAATGCCACGGCGCATATTTCGGTCCTGCTTTTCATCCTGGTTGCCGACTGGGCTTTCGGGTGCTTCCTCGATCACTATGAACTCGTCTACTCCACTACGGGCGTGGTCTACGGCGCCGGGTTCACCGCCGATCATGTGACAAGGATCGCATTGTGGATCATGCTCGCCGTCTCGGTGGTCTCATGTGCGCTGCTTGCGTTCAATGTCTTCCGGCCGCGTTTGCTGGCGCTGCTGGCAGGGTCTGGCATCTATATTTGCGTCTATATCGTCGCCATCCTGTTTGTGCCGGGCCTGTTCCAGCAATTCATTGTGGTGCCGAGCGAGCTGGCCTTCGAAACGCCTTATCTGAAGCACTATATCGAATCCACACGCCAGGCTTACGACCTGAAAGACATCCAGGAAACGTCCTATCCGGCACTGGCCGACCTCACACCCGCGGTGCTTGCGCGAAATCAGGACACCATCGAGAACATTCGCCTGTGGGACGCGCGCCCGCTGCTGCAAATGTATCAACAGACCCAGGCAATCCGTCTTTACTACGAGTTCTATAACGTGGGTGTCGACCGCTACCACCTGAAGGACGGTTACCACCAGGTGATGCTTGCCACGCGCGAACTCTCGCCGAACCTTCCCCAGGCGGCACAAACCTGGGTCAACGAGTATCTGGAGTTCACGCACGGCTACGGCCTTGTGATGAATTTCGTATCCAGGACCGTCGGCGATGGCTTTCCGCAATATCTTCTTGAGAACGTCCCCGCCACGTCGACCGAGGGCCTGACGATCGCCCAGCCGGCGGTCTACTACGGCGAGACACAGCCGGGATACCGGATCGTCGGGACCGGCACCAAGGAGTTCGACTATCCGAAAGGCAATGACAACGTCTACACCAGCTACGCCGGGACCGGCGGTATTCCACTGGACAGTTTTTGGCGGAGAGCGCTGTTCGCCTGGACTCAGGGGGATATCAACATTCTTCTGACCACCTATCTCCAGCCTGAAAGCCGGATCCAGATCTGGCGTGACATTCAACAAAGGGTTGCCCACGTCGCGCCGTTCCTGCGCCTCGATAATGACCCCTACCCGGTGCTGAGCGAGGGGAATCTGTACTGGATACAGGATGCCTACACCACCTCCGACCAGTTCCCCTATGCCAGTCCCCATCAGGCCGGCTTCGGGCAGAACCTCAACTACATCCGCAATTCGGTGAAGGTCGTCGCGAATATGTACGACGGCAGCGTTCAGTTCTATATCATGGACCCCAAGGACCCGGTCCTCGGCGCCTATCGGGCGGCGTTTCCCGGTGTCTTCAGGACCCTCGACCAGTTGCCGCCTGACCTGAAGGCCCATCTGCGTTACCCGGAGGACCTGTTCGCCATTCAGGCCGACGAGTACAAAACGTTCCACATGACGGATCCTCAGGTCTTCTATAACCGCGAGGACCTATGGGTCGCTCCGACGGAGACCTACGCCGGCGAAAAAGGGCCGATGGAACCCTACTATATCCTGATGAAGCTTCCCGGCAGCGAAACGCTCGAATACCTGTTGATGACGCCGTTCACGCCGGAAAACCGTAACAACATGATTTCCTGGATGGCGGCACGCTGCGACTTCCCCGATTACGGCACCAAACTGTTCTACGAGCTTCCGAAGGAAAAGCTGATCTATGGGCCCGATCAGATCGAAGCGATTATCGATCAGGATCCGACGATTTCCCAGCAACTCACACTCTGGGACCAGAAGGGATCGCATGTCCTCCGCGGCAAGTTAATCGTCACCCCGATCGAGAACTCGTTTCTCTACATTGTTCCGATCTACCTTCAGGCTGAAGGAGAGAACTTTCCACAGTTGAAGCGGGTGATCGCCGTCGCGGGCGATCACGTGGTCATGGAGCCGACGCTTGACGAGGCCATGGCAAATCTTTTCACCAAACAACAGCCGTTGGCAGTGTTCGACAAGACACCCGGGTAACGGCGGAGCAGTGGCGAATGTCCCGAGTTCGCTTGCTCCCGCCGTCCGGACATGGCAGCGGCCGACACCACCGGCCGCTGCCATCGCTTCTACCCCAGGCCCTCGGCCACCACCTGCTCCGCCAGGCTGTTGTCCACACATTCCTCAAACGGCACCTCCCGCTTGAGTGCCCCGCCGGAGCGCATCGCCGCGGCAAGCCTGTCGAAGCCTTCCCGCCGGGTCACCGGATCAGGCCCGCAGAGGTCCAGTGCCCGGTACCGATCGATCGCGCCAGCAAAGACCGCCGGCGGAACATCGGGAAAATACCCGGCCAGCACGCGACTAATCTCCACCCCCGGTGTCGCACGGATCCAGCGCAGCGTCCGGTACATCGCCCGCACCATCCCCAGCAACTCGGCGCGCTTCCCGTCCACCACCGACCGCCGCGTCACCAGGGTCGTGTAAGCCGTCAGTCCCCGATTGGCCGCCGCATACCACAGGTGCCCGGCACCGGAGGCCAGCAGTTCCTCCGCATACGGCTGGAACACCTGCACCGCGTCCAGCGTCCCGGCGCGCAACGCCGCCGCGTTCGCCGCCATTGATCCATCGGTGACCCGCAACACCGCCTCAGGGTCCGCGCCGTCCCGCCGGATATCGTCCTGAAGACAGATCCACGGCGTCGGCACCTCCGAGACCGTCCCCAGCCGAACACCGGCCAGATCGGCCGGGCGAAACGATGGCGCCAGCGCCCGCCCGATCACGAAGAACGGGTCACGCGCCACCACATCGCAGACGCACACCACCTCGGATGACGGGTCGGCATCATGCGTCAGCAGCACGCGCAAGGGGCCGCCCCACATCACCTCCACCTCGCCGGACCGCAGTGCCGCGGCGGTGCGACTGGGGTCCGAGGACAGCCGCAAATCGACTGCAACCCCTTCCCTCGCATACGCCCCCATCGCCTGCGCCGCATAGAACGGCGCGTAGAACAGCGCTCGGAAGTTCTCGGACAGGGTAATCATGCCGCTTGCCCCTCTAGAGCAACATCACACTGACAGTCAGGGTGATAAAGTTGCTCGCTCAAACAAAGAGATAGAGCGCCCTGACTGTTTCCATTCAGCCTGGAAGCGCTCTAGGTCCCGGCAACCTCTTGCACGAACCCGCACGATGCGCCACGCCATGATCCGGCAAAAGGGGAAACATCATGCGCGTGGTGCTGATCGGGGTCTCGCACTGGCATACGCCATTCTTCCTCAACCCATGTCTGGAGATACCCGATGTCGCGATCGTCGGCGTCAGCGACCCCGACCTCTCGCGGACCGAACCGGCCGCCGCCAAAGCCGGCTGCAAGGCGTTCGCCGACTATCGCGAGATGTGCGCAGCGCTGAAGCCAGACTTCGCCTTCGCCCTCGCCCGCCACTCCGACATGGCCGAACTGGCCCGTTTCCTGATCGACCAGCGCATCCCGTTCGCGATGGAGAAGCCCTGCGCCATCAACGCCGCCGAGGCCGCCGACATCGCCGCCCGAGCCACAGCGGCCGGCGTGTTCGCCGCCGTGCCCTACGTGATCCGCTACAGCCCCCTGATCGAAGCAATCCAGTCCACCAACGAGCCAGTCCAGTACGCCATGTTCAAGTTCATCGGCGGCATGGTCGATCGCTATCACCAGCAACGCGTCGAGTGGGTGATCGATCGCAAGACCTCCGGCGGCGGTGCGTTACTCAATCTGGGCGTCCACTTCCTCGATCTCTGCCGCGTGCTGCTGCCCGGCGCCGACCTGACCGTCACCGGCGCAATGATGTCGAACCGCAACGCCAGGCTGACCATCGAGGACCACGCCGTCGTGCTGATGCAAGGCGGCGGCGCAAGCTGCATGGTCGAGACCGGATATCTCTACCCCGCACCCAGCTCGGTCTTCGACCTGCACTACTCCATCCGCACGGAAAGTCATTACTTCGCCGCTCGGGATGACAGCACGCTTGAGATCGTGACCAACGACCGCCAACGCAGCACGCGGGCGATGAAGTTGACCAACGTGCATTTCTACCCGACCTTCGTGCGGGATACGCTGCAGCGGCTGAAGGACGGGCGGAAACCAATCGCCGATCTTGCCGACAACGCCGCGGCGGTCGCGCTGGCAGAGGCCGCCTATACGTTGTCGCCGCTGGCCGGCCCCCGCGGATGATACCACCAAGGACCGCCGGCGTGCTCCGCCTCCGTGCTCCTCCGCCGTGCTCCTCCGCCTCGGTGCTCCGCCTCCCGTGTCACGGCCGCGCTCGTCCCGGCCACCCACGACTCTAACCCCCCGCAACGATTCTCTTGTTAGCAATAGAGACCCAACATCCCGCAGGATCAACGGCGTCGCTTCGCCTCGCCCCACCATCGCAACTTCAAAACAACGAATATCCACCGTCGATCACGAACGTATCCCCCGTGTGATACTTCGACGCCGAACTCATCAGATAAACCGCGATGCCCCCGAAATCATTGCCCTCGCCCCAGCGCCGCATCGGCACCCGCGGCAGCACCTTCGTCTTGAACCCCTCCGTCGCCACCGCATTCGCCGTCATATTCGTTTCGATCCATCCCGGAAGGATCGAATGCGCCCGCACGCCATACCGAGCGAACTCGACCGCCATCGCCTTGACCATCGAAATCAGGCCGCCCTTTGTCGCCGCATAGTGCTCGCTCCGAGGCGCCGCCTCGATCGCCGCCAGCGACGCGGTGCCCACAAGCACGCCGCCACCACCCCGCTCCACCATATGCTTCGCCGCCGTCCGGAACGTATAGAACGCCCCATCCAGATTGACCCGCGTGACCCGGTGCCATTCCGCGCTGGTCATCTCCAGGAACGTATGCCCGCCGCGACCGGACACCCCCGCATTGGCGAAACACCCATCCACCCGCCCGAACCGATCCAGCGTGCGAGCAAACGCAGCCTCCACCGCCGCCTCGTCCCCCACGTCGCATTCCAGCGCCAGCACCGTTCGCCCGGTCGCCTCCAGCGTCGCCACCGCGGCCTTGTTCTTCGCCGCATTGGTGCCCCAAACGGCGATATCCGCGCCAGCCTGAGCCATCGCCAGCGCCATCCCGAGACCAATGCCGCTGTTGCCGCCGGTGACCAGAGCCACCGTGCCCGTCAGATCGAATGGGCTGTACGCCACGTCGCCGTTCCCTTCCTGTGTCCCTGCACTCATAGCGGAAAGTTGGCACCTGAACAGATCGCCGCTACGCTTGCCAACAAAGGAGATCGCAGCATGATCCTCACCGCGGACAGCATCGTCGCCCACAACACCAACCGGCGGAGAACCCAGAACGGCTGGAACACCGCATTCATCGGCAAGAACCGCACCATCCTGAAGGAAGGCGATCCGGTCCCCGCATCCGATTGCCTGTATCCGATGGCCTTCCTGGTGGAGAAGGACGCCGCCGCCGTCGTCCATCCCCACTTCCATCAGGCCGACCAGTACCAGGTCATCGTCCAAGGCTCCGGCCGGCTCGGTGTCCACGACGTCGCCAGTATCGCGGTGCATTACACCGACGCCTACTCCGCTTACGGCCCGATCGTCGCGGCGGATGAAGGCGTGTCCTGGTTTACTCTACGCAACGCCTGGGACCCAGGCGCGCGCTATATGCCCGCCCATCGCCAACAATTACGGGAGGCCCGCGCGAGATACCAGCACCGCGAAGCCACCTGCGGCCCGCTGCCGCCGCTGACCGACCAGGAACTCGCTGCCCTATCAGCCCCCACCGGTAACGCCGTCATCGCCGAGACCCCCGACGGTCTGGGCACCTGGCGCTACACCCTTCCCGGCAACGGCTCCATCACCGGCCCTGAACCCTCAACCGGCGGCGGTCAGTTCTGGCTGGTGTCAGCGGGATCCGCGGCGGTCGCCGGCGGCGCGCTACTCCCAGTCCGGTCCTGCGTCTTCGTCGCGCCCGAGGATGACGCCGCCAACCTGCTCGCCGGTCCGGGCGGCGCCGACCTGATCTGCATGCAGTTCCCCAGGCGCGCGCGGGACTAGGCTGGCTCGCACGCCCGATCCCCTGCCCCGCCCTTCGTCCCGCAGTTCACGACCGCCCCACAGACGTCCCTGCAGCACCAGGCCGCAAGGCGAGCAGCGCCAGAAAGCAACCACCGGTCAGGCAGCTTGACATCAGCAGCGCGGCCAGCGGCCCGCCGCGATCAAGCACCAAGCCGAACACCAAAGGTGCCGCCCCCTGCAGAATCCGCGCCGGCGCCGCCATCAAACCGGTGCGCAACCCGTAGCCCGCCGCCCCGAACAGCGCGAGGGGCAGTGTCCCCCGCGCGATCGTCAGCAGCCCGTTGCCGCCGCCGTGCAGCAGCACGAACGGCACCGCCGCGATCGGCCCGAAGATCGCCAGCAGCGCCGCGCCGATCGGATGCAGCAGCGTCGCAAGCCGCGCGGATATCATTGGCGACGCTCGGCGCAACAGCGTGAACTCGATCAGCCGCGCCGCGACCTGGGCCGGGCCGACCAGCGCCCCCGCCGCGACCGCCGCCGTGGGCGTTGCGCCCATAGCTTCCAGCAACCGCGGCAAATGCGCAGCCAACGCAGCCGAAACAAACCAGCTTGCCCCGAACACGCAGGCCAGGACGATCAAAGTCCAGGGCACTTCGGCCGAAGCGGCGTCTGCTTGCACCGCCACCGGCGCAGGCGGCGGCGCTTTCGGCACCAGCAGCCGATTGAGCGGCAGTCCCACCACCAGGTGCAACGCCGCCCACGCAAGTGCCGCGCCGCGCCAGCCGAAAGCATCGATCAGCGCCGCACTCGCCGGCCACCCAACCGTGCTGGCAAAACCAGCGAACAGCGTAATTCCCGTGATCGCATTCCGCGCCTCGCTGCCATAAAGCCCGGCGGCAGTTGCAAACGCGGCCTCATAAAGGCCGAAGCCCATGCCGATCCCGATCACCACCCAGGCGACCGCCAGGGTCACCGGCCCGGCGGCAAACGACAGCAGCACGAGGCCGCCGGCAAACACCAGATTGGTCGCCGCCAGCACGTCCCGTCCGCCATAGCGGTCGATCGTGCGGCCGGCGAGCGGCCCGAGCAGGCCGGACAGCAACAGGGCCGCCGAGACGCTGCCGAAGAACCAGATGCGAGGCAGATGCAGGCTGGCCGACACCGGATCGGCGAACACGGCAGTAAGATAATAGCTTGAACCCCAGGCGAGGGTTTGTGTGACGCCAAGGGTCGATACGACAACGCCCTTGCGGCCGAGCTGCGTGCGCCACTTCATTCACGCTCATACCAGCCACGGCTGCACTTCACAATTCGCACCACTCAAAGCGTGACGGGCACTTTGGCCAGCACGCGGCAACCGTCGCGAGAGCGGCTGACGCATGATCTGTTCGCCTTGCAGACCGAACAGCAGCACGAGCGTCAGCAGCAGCGCCGACAGGGAAAGCGGTCCAAGCGCGCACAGCGTCCGCCCAAGCGCCGCTTGGCCGCCCTTCCCAGAAAGCCGCTCTGGCCTGCAGCGACATCTTCGTTGCCGTTATAAAACCGATAATAAGTAGTAGTCTTCGTGATCTTTGAGGCTTTGCGGTGAAATCCCCTTCGCTGGACCGGACACAAACCAGCGGCCTCGATGAGACAACAAAAACACTAAAACCCGCCAGCCGTTCGAACGAAATCTCGCCCCGCCCGAAGCCGCAGCTTCTTGACCCGGCGTTTCTGATAAGCCGCGATCTCACGTGCGAGTGGCAGACGGCAGTCAAACTCCAGGGTCGTGATCGATGACATGAAGACCAGTCCGCTCTCCGCTACTCCCTCAAGGCACAGTTCGCACATGATGCCGCCCTCGTCGCCCATGTTGAAAACCCCGGCCACCTGACATGTCCTCGGGATCAAGGCGTGCGGCGACTGCTTCCGCAGCACGCGCGCCAGATCCGGCGTAACGATGGCCGGCAGCGGCAAGACGCCTTCCAGCTTTCTGATCAGGTCAGCGGTCAACGCGGGATTGTCAATCATGGCTGCGACTCGGTTCTTGATCTCTGGGCCGCGGACTTTATCAGAGTGACAGCAACAGCCCAAAACATCTGCGCGCCCTGCACGGATCGATCGAACAGGACCCTGAGCCAATGGCAAAACCAACCAAGCCGGCCACCGCGACCGACGCCCAGGTCCGCGCTCTGCTGGAGCGTTACCAATGCCCGGTGCCCTTCCACGCCGTCCGCACCCGGTTCCTCGGCACTATCGCGTCGCCCGACCCGCACGTGTCACCAATGAAGACAGTCGAAAGTCTCTGGGGCGGCGAACTTCCAGCCTTCGACTCGGTCGAAGAAGCCAGTGAACTGGTCAACGCTTTGCTCATGGGCCTCTGGGACCGGCTGACAAGTCACCAGCAGCGTTCGGCAGCGTTTCGCCTGACGCGGATAGACGTGCCCGCAACGCGCGAAGGGCTGGCCACGATCGCCTTGCTGCGCGAGCAGGAGCTGACCAACTTCCGCGAGGGGCTGTTCGGAGACAATGAAAGTCTCGACCTCCCCGAACGCGCCACCAAGGCGCTCGGCATACTCTCCGAAATCCGCGCCATGATCGCCGGCATCCGCGAACTCGCCGAGAATCCGGCCAAACCGGTAACGCCGACGGACGCGGCGGATCTGCTCCAGCAGTTCCGCGAACTGACGCGGATCGCGGAGCACGAAATACACGAGGCGGTGCTGTCCTGCACCCGTGCGCGACGGGCTATGCCGCCGGGGATCCGCCCCGTCGTGCACTAAGAGTTTGAAAAAGAGCGCCCTCCCGCACCGGCATTGGTCGGGATTCTTTTTCGCGGGCTCCTGAAAAATCCCGAACGCCAACGCCGACCCGATCGTAACGCTTACGCCGGACCACCAAGCTCATCGCCGAGCTCAGCGATCCCATCACCGTCGGACTTCGGCTTCTCCTTGTTCGCGACGGTTCGCTCAGTCGGCGCGCGCCTGTCGCGAGGCACATCGTCCGCGCATGTGTCGCCCATGCCGGGCTTTACGTCAGGTCGATTGTTGTCAATCATACAGGCTCTCTCGAATGCTTTCGACCTCAACAGCCGTGC
>JBEKLE010000022.1:0-32964 GCA_050010355.1 Rhodopila sp.
CGGATCTGCTGCTCCTTGCCCGTCGCCTTGTCCTTGGCGTGGACCGACACGATGCCGTTGGCGTCGATGTCGAACGTCACCTCGATCTGCGGCACGCCGCGCGGGGCCGGCGGCAGGCCGGTCAGATCGAAATTGCCTAGCAGCTTGTTGTCCGCGGCCATTTCGCGTTCGCCCTGGAACACCTTGATGGTCACAGCCTGCTGGTTGTCGTCGGCGGTCGAGAACGTCTGGCTTTTCTTGGTCGGGATCGTCGTGTTGCGGTCGATCAGCCGGGTGAACACACCGCCCAGCGTTTCAATACCGAGCGACAGCGGCGTCACGTCCAGCAGCAGCACGTCCTTGACGTCGCCTTTCAGGACGCCGCCCTGCACCGCTGCACCGATCGCCACAACCTCATCGGGATTGACGTTGCGGGCCGGATCCTTGCCGAAGAACGCCTTCACCGCGTCGATCACCTTGGGCATCCGGGTCATGCCGCCGACCAGGATCACTTCCTGGATCTCGCTCGCGGTCACGCCGGCATCCTTCAGTGCGGCCTTGCAAGGTTCCATCGTGCGGGTGATCAGATCGTCGACCAGCGATTCCAGCTTCGCGCGAGACAGCTTCATCACCAAGTGCTTCGGCCCGGAGGCGTCGGCGGTGATGAACGGCAGGTTGACCTCGGTCTCCTTGGAGGAGGACAGCTCAATCTTCGCCTTTTCGGCGGCTTCCTTCAGCCGCTGCAAGGCGAGCTTGTCGCGGCGCAAATCGATGCCCTGTTCCTTGCGGAACTCGTCGGCCAGATAATCGATGACGCGCAAATCGAAATCTTCACCGCCGAGGAAGGTGTCGCCGTTGGTGGATTTTACCTCGAACACGCCGTCGCCGATTTCCAGCACGGAGATATCGAAGGTGCCGCCACCAAGGTCATAGACCGCGATCGTGCCGGCGGATTTCTTGTCCATGCCGTAGGCCAGAGCGGCCGCGGTCGGCTCGTTGATGATGCGCAGAACGTCCAGGCCAGCAATGCGGCCGGCGTCCTTGGTCGCCTGACGCTGGCTGTCGTTGAAGTATGCCGGGACGGTGATGACCGCCTGAGAAACCGGCTCTCCGAGATAAGCCTCAGCGGTCTCCTTCATCTTGCCCAGAATGAACGCGCTGATCTGGCTTGGGGAGTATTTTTCTTTCTTCACCTCCACCGCCGCGTCGCCGTTGTCGTTGCGGACGATGGCGTAAGGGACCATCCCCTTGTCCTTGGCGACCAGCGGATCGTCGTACCGGCGCCCGATCAGGCGCTTGATGGCATACAATGTATTGGTCGGGTTGGTGACCGCCTGGCGCTTGGCCGACTGACCGACCAGACGTTCCCCGCTGTCGGTGAAAGCCACCATACTGGGGGTGGTCCGGGCGCCTTCCGCGTTTTCAATCACGCGGACATCTTTGCCTTCCAGAATAGCCACACAGGAATTGGTAGTGCCAAGATCGATACCGATGACTTTACTCATCCGAATAAGCTCCTTTCAGCGGACGACGGCGGCCCGAAGCACCGGAGACGTCCCTATATGTCAATATTGTCGATGTATGAGATGGTGACGGCTGGGACAAGGGTTATAGCCAAATTTTCCGTTCCATTCTGTCACAACTGTCGGACCGGTTCAGCCTTGGGCGGGACCGGCCAGCTCCGCCGTCGGCGCCTTGGCGACAACCACCATCGCCGGCCGCAGCAACCTGCCGTTCAGCGTCCATGCCTTGGACCATGCCTGAATGATGGTGCCAGGGGCATGCAGTTCGCTCTCCTGCTCCGCCATCGCCTGGTGCAGGTTGGGATCGAACGGCTGTCCTACCGGATCATCGCGCTTGATCCCGTTCCGCTCCAACGTGCCGACAAAGCTCCGTTCGACGCCTTCGAGGCCCTCACGCACCTTGGCCACGATCGCCGGTTGGTCTTCCGAGGGCGGCGGCAGGCTGTCGATGCCGCGCTTGAGGTTCTCGGCCGCTTCCACCACGTCGGTGGCGAATTTCTGCACCGCATACTGGCGGGTGTCGTCGACATCCTTGCGAGCCCGTGTACGGACATTGGCGTTTTCCGCCTCAGCGCGCATCCAGCGCTCCTTCATTTCAGCCAGCTCGGCTTCGAGAGCGGCGATACGCTCAGTCGCTGCCTGCATGGCCTGTTCGGGCGTCAATTGTTCCGGCGGGGGCGCGGCGTCCGGCTCGGCCGCGGTCTGTTCTGACATGGCATCCTGATTTGGCTGATGATCAGTGGACATTGCATAGATCGGCTAGAGGGTCGCGCATCAGTTAAGTAAGATTGCGTCCAAAAACAACCCGTTTCGAGAGGTTTGTTGCAACTCCCGCCAGCACCGGCGTATCAGCCCAGCAGTTGGCCGATCACCCGCGCCGTATAGTCCACCACCGGGATGATTCGCCCATAGTTAATGCGCGTCGGGCCGATCACGCCGATCGCGCCGACGATCCGGCCGTTGTCATTGCGCGCGGGAGCCACGACCATCGACACGCCGGAGGTGTTGAACACCCCGCTCTCGGCCCCGATGAAAATCCGGACCCCATCCGACTGTTCGGCCAGTTCCAGCAGCCGCAACATCGTCTCCTGCGCCTCCAGCCGTTCGAACAGCGACTGGATGGCGGTCAGCCGATCGATCTGGGTCACGTCGGCGAGCAACCGAGCCTGGCCTCGGACGATCAGGCTGCCGGAGCGGCCTTCGCCGGTCCAGGTCGCCAGACCAGCCGCCACTACCAGCGTGGACAGCGCATCCAGTTCGGTGCGGTTGGCCGCCATCTCCGCCGCTACGACCCGGCGCAGTTCGGCCAACGGCAGGCCGGAGAGACGGGCGTTCAGATAGTTGCTGGCATGCTGCAAGGCCGATGGCGGCAGGCCGGGCGGTGTCTCGATCACCCGGTTCTCCACCTGACCGTCGCTGTTCACCAGCACCACCAGAGCGCGGCCCGGCCCGAGAGGGACGAATTCGATATGTCTGACCGCCCCTTCCGACTTCGGCGCCAGCACCAGCCCAGCGGCCGCCGACAGGCCCGACAGCAGCGAACTGGCCTCGGTCAGCGTATCCTCCAGGCTGCGGCCGGAGGCGGCGAGCGTGGCGGAGATCGACTCGCGCTCATCCTCCGTCAGTTCACCGAAGTTCAGCAGTCCATCGACGAAGAGGCGCAATCCGCGGTCTGTCGGCAACCGGCCGGCAGAGGTATGGGGCGCGAACAGCAGACCGGCATCCGTCAGGTCGGCCATGACATTGCGGATGGTGGCAGGCGACAGGGTCATGGGCAGGCGACGTGCCAGCGTGCGAGAGCCGACCGGTTCGCCGGTGGCGACGTACTGCTCGACGATTTCCCGCAGCACTGCGGCGGAACGGGCGTCAAGGCCGGGCGGTAGCGGCGGCGGCGGCGCCGGGAACGGCTGCGTCCGGCCCTGGAAGCGGGGAAAGCGGGCGGCCGGCGGGACAGACATGTTCATCGCTTACACTCCAACGTGGAAGCGTAGGGGCGCGGCAGGCGGCAGGTCAATGAAACAATCGACGAACGCCGCTCCCTCCAATATCGTGATATAAGTTAATTTTTTGGATATGCCATGGCACATGACAATCAACCGATCAAAGTGTCGCCGGACGGGCGTATGAGAGCACTGGATGCCTCGGCCCTTCCGGCAGGCCTTCTGAACGGACGTCAGGCCGGTGCAATGTTGGCGGTCACACGAAGCTTCAGACTGTCACCGGGAGACCGAGCCAACTTCGCCCTGGTGCCGCGTGAGAATCTGCGGTGCTGACCGGCGACCGCGCCTGGACTCAGGCCGGGCGCCCGCTCAGCGTCACGGTCATGTTGATTGGCGGAGAGTTGGAAATGATGGCTTCCTGGCCCGCAAGCTGACAGGAAAACTCTAATGATTGCAGAGGGCGTTCATTTTCGAGTTCGATCTATTTTCACCCTCTAACACTTTGCCCATACAAAGCCACCGCGTTGTTCAGAAAAAAATCCCGCTTCTTCTGCTCGGGCAACGGCATCGGCAGCACATGCGCCGGATCGTCGTAATCCCAGTGCGGATAATCCGTGGCGAACAGCAGCCTGTCCCAACCGATCCACTCGATCGCGTCCAGCACATGAGCGCGGTTCGCCGGCTCCTCCATAGGCTGCGTCGTCAGCCACACATGGTCGTGGATGTATTCGCTCGGTAACCGCTTCAGGTGCGGGGTTTCCATCTTCAGACGGTTGCGGATCTTGTCCAGCCGCCACGCCAGCGACGGCAGCCAGGCGAAGCCTGCCTCGATCAGCACCAGCCGCAGCCCCGGCACCCGCTCGAAAACGCCCTCGATCACCATCGAGGTCAGGAAGGACTGGCTCGACTGGGCATGCCCGACCATGTCCTCAATGTAGTAGGAGGGCCAGCCGCCACCGCTGACCGGATACCCGCCGAACCCGAACGCGTGGACGCCCACGGGCAGGCCCGCCGCCGCGGCTGCCTCGTAGACCTTCCAGTACCGCTTCTGTCCCGGCGGCTCGCCGGTGCGGCTCAACATCAGCACCTGAACGAAATGCGGATCGGACGCATAACGCTCGATCTCGGCCACCGCGGCGTCCGCATCTTCATACGGAACGACAATCGAGCCTTTCAGCCGCGGTTCCAGCAGCAGCCATTCCTGCAACTGCCATTCATTCATGGCGTGGCAGACCGCGGCGCCGAATTCGCGATTCTGAAAGCTTTGGCCGTTGTCGCCGGTGGCATTCAGGATGCCCAGCACGCAGTTGTTGGTATCGAGCAACTGCTCCCGCAGGAACGGCAGCGAGGTGCCAGGGCGCCCGCCCGGCGGCCAGGCGTCGCGACGGGACGCATTCGGCTGGCCCTTCGGATAGGCCGGCCCCGCCTGATAGGCCTGCCGAGGCCGCGATCCAAACATCTGCATATGCTCGATCCAGCGTGCCTCCAGATAAGGGTGCAGCGCCCCGTCGCTGGCGCGCTGCGGATGGATGTCGCAATCCGCGGTCGCCAGCTTCGACAGGTTGGCCGGTTGAGGCAGCGGCCTGGCACTCACCTGGATGTTCATCGCATCATCTCCCTCAGGCTGCGGTGTATGATCAGCAGTGTCGGCGCATCGTTCCCGATTGTCCACCGGGATACGGGGCCACCAGCCAACCAGGTTTCCGGCCGACCCTTTCGTCCGGCAAGGGAGGCGCAAACCGGCCGCTAGGCGCCGGCGAGCCGTGGATATGTCGCTCTGGGATTGTCGATCATGATCTTCCGCACCATCGACGGCGATAACCCGGGCGGTAGGACATCCTCGCCATCGAACTGCCAGTGCGGATAGTCGGTCGAGAACAGTAACAACTCGTCCGAATCCATGTGTTCCATCAGCTTCTGGAACATCGCCTCGTCCGGCGGCCCGTCACATGGCTGGATCGTCAGCCGCACATTCGATTTGACAACTTCGAACGGCGACCGGTCCAGCCAGGGCACTTCCATCCGCAGCCCGCGCCAGAATTTCGTCAGCCGCCACAGATGGGCCGGCAACCACGTGAACCCCGACTCCAGCAGCACCACTTTCAGATCCGGATATTTGGTGAACACGCCCTCGCAGATCAGCGACGACAGCGCCTGCTGGAAAGCGGTGGCCTGGGCGGCATAGTCCTCGGTGTAATAGGACGGCCATCCGATGGACGTCACCGGATGCCGGTAGGCGCCGCCGGCATGAATACCCACCGTTAGTCCATGTTTCGCCGCCGCCGCATAGATCGGCCAGTAATGCCGGTTGCCCAGCGGCATGTCGTTCATCACCAGCAGCAGCACCTGAACGAACCGCCGGTCCGGTGCCACGCGGTTGATCTCGTCCACCGCCATTTCGGGACTTTGCGCCGGCACGACGATGGACGCGCGCAGCCGAGGCTCCTTGTCCAGCCATTCGGCGGCCATCCAGTCGTTCACCGCGCGCGCGAACCCGGCGCCCATGTCCTCGCTGAACAGCAACTGCACACCGTAAAGGCAGTTGGCGATCGCGATGCTGGTCCGAAACGGATCAAGCGCGTGCCGCCGCAACAGATCCAGGTCGGATCCCGGCCTGACGCCCTCCACGCGCCAGTCGGGCCGAGCGGTGAGCGGGCTGTTGGCGGGGTAGGCGATGGAATTCAGCTCGTGCATGCCGCGCTGAACCACGATGTCCCGCCAGTGATCCGACAGGTAGGGATGCAGCGCCTTCAGATCTGGCACCGCCGGATGGATGTCGCAGTCAATGCCGCCGGTCTCGATCGCGCTCATGTTCTCTCCCCCCATTGATCACCCGATCCGCGAAGACGGCTTTATCCGCCGGCTAACTTCGCCAGCAGCCGCACGTGCGAGCGAATCCCGTGGAGGAAGCATGCCTCCTCGAACTTCTCGTTCGGGCTGTGCACCTGGTCATCGTCCAGGCCGAAACCCATGAGCAGCGAGTCCAGCCCCAGGATCGAGCGGAGCGACGTCACCACGGGGATCGACCCGCCGCTGCCCATAAGCAATGCCGGCCTGCCATATTCGTCCGCCAGCGCGGCCAGGGCGGCTCGGACATGGGGGCTGTCCACATTGACCTCGATCCCAGGCGAGCGGGCAAAGTCGGCGAAGTTCGCGGTGGCGCCCGGCGGCAACCGGTCGGTGACAAACCGCTTGAACTGCAGCAGAACCTCGTCGGGGTCCTGGTTCGGCACCAACCGGAACGAGACCTTCGCGGATGCCTCCGATGCGATCACCGTCTTGCTGCCGACGCCTGTGTAACCGCCCCAGATCCCGTTGATGTCGGCGGTGGGACGCGCCCACAGCCGCTCCAGCGCGGCGTAGCCACGCTCCCCGGCGGGCGTGGTCAGGCCGATGCCGCGCAGGAACGCCGCCTCATCGAAGCCGAGACCGTCCCATTGCGCCCGCTGCGCGTTACTGATCGGCGTAACCTTCTCGTAGAACCCCGGCAACTGGATGCGGCCGTTCTCGTCCTGCAGTTGGCCCAGGATTTTCGTCAGCGCGTTGATCGGGTTCAGCGCCGACCCGCCGTACAGACCGGAGTGCAGGTCCCGATTAGCCGCTTTCAGCGTCACCTCGGCGTAGGTCATGCCGCGCAGCCTCGTGGTGATCGCCGGTGTGTCGACGTCCCACATTCCGGTGTCACTGATCAGCGCGACGTCCGCGGCGAGATCAGCCTTGTTGGCTTGCAGGAACGTGTCGAGGTTCGGCGAACCGACTTCTTCCTCACCTTCGATCAGCACGGTGATGCGGGCGGGAATGCCGTCGCCGGCGGTGCGCCAGGCGCGCAAGGCTTCCAGGAACATCACCGTCTGGCCTTTGTCATCGACCGCACCGCGGGCGACGTATCGCTTGCCGCGTGGACCATCGACCAGTTGCGGATCGAACGGATCGCTCTGCCACAGATCCAGCGGGTCGACCGGCTGCACATCGTAATGCCCGTAGAACAGGATGTGCGGTCCCTGGTAATCCGCCGGTCCGGCGAGCCGACCGACAACCGCGGGATGCCCGCCGGTGGGCCGGACGGACGCCTCGAAGCCCAGGCCCGTCAACTGGTCGCGCCACCACTCGGCTGCTTTCACGCAGTCCGCGGCATGGGAAGGCTGCGCGCTGATCGATTTGATGCGAAGTAGATCGAACAGGTTGGCCCGTGAGGTTGTCAGGTGGGCATCGACATGGCTGAGGACGGTGTCGACGGTCGACTGGACTGAGGCCGGCATGAAAAACTCCGATTCTCGAACAAGTATGACTAACCGATCGAAGCATCCGCGTCATCCGACGCGGGGCAAATCTTGCTGTGAGCGGAGAAGCGGCAGCCCTGTCGGCGGTGGGGAAATCGACCATCCCTGTCGGTGCCCGTCGCGACAAGCGGCACTTCGCTCGGGCGCCGGACGCGGGCCGACGAGGCTCGATCGCGTGACCACGCGGCCAAGACGACGCGCGCCGGGGCTGCGTGACTATGCACCAAAACCTGTTTAACAATCGCCTTCATGCATGTTTGCCTGATCGTCCCGGGCCCACTCGCGACGGCATCCGGGGGACACACCTATGATCGCCGCATGGCCGACGGCCTCCGCGCGCTGGGACACGCTGTGCGTGTCGTTGAACTCGACGGCCGCCTCCCCGACCCCGACCAGGGCGCGATCTACGCCGCCCGTACCACATGGGCTGAACTTTCCGCCGACAGCGTGAGACTGATCGACGGACTTGCGCTGCCGGCGTTTGCCGGTCTGCCGCTGCACCACGTGACGGCACTCATTCATCATCCCGCATCGCTGGAAACCGGTGTGCCCGAAGCGACGGCTCAGCGACTGCATGCGACCGAGGCAGAAATGTTCCGCGACCTGCCGCGCCTTGTCGTGACGAGCGAACAGACCGCGGATCGCGTGGCCCGCGACTTTGGTGCACCGAACGACCGTATCAGCGTCATCGTTCCCGGCATCGATGCGTTGCCACGCTGCCAGGGGTCGGCTGGACCGGCCTGCCAGATCCTGTCCGTGGGCGCACTGATCCCGCGCAAGGGCCACGACGTGCTGCTGCGCGCCCTCAGCCGGTTATTCGACTTGGACTGGGAACTTACGATTGCCGGTTCGGCCGATCGCGATCAGGTACACGCGAACGGACTGAGCGCCCTGGCCGAGAGCCTGAAGGTCGCGCAACGTGTTCGCTTCGTCAGCGAAGTGACGGACGCGCTCTGGGCGGGCGCCGACCTGTTCGCATTGACATCGTATTTCGAAGGCTACGGCCTGGCGGTTGCCGAGGCGCTGCGCCGCGGCCTGCCCGTTGCCGTGACCAACGCCGGCGCAGTGCCGACGCTGGTGGGACCCGAAGCGGGTGTCGTTTGCGCGCCCGGTGACGTTGAGCAAATGTCGAAGGCG
Source organism: Rhodopila sp. (assembly GCA_050010355.1). Classification (GTDB taxonomy): domain Bacteria; phylum Pseudomonadota; class Alphaproteobacteria; order Acetobacterales; family Acetobacteraceae; genus Rhodopila. Next base: position 8,860 of record JBEKLE010000022.1, read on the forward strand.
CTGCGCCGCCTGATCTTCGACGCGACGTTGCGCAACGACATGGCGGAGGTCGCCTGGCAGTATGGCCAGTCGCTGCCGTCCTGGAATGAACAGGCCGCGCGCCTCGCGGCTGTACTGGCTGCATAGCGACTGCGTGACCACGCGCCTCGATCATTTTGCCCGGCGCGAAACAGGAGACCCAAACCATGCTGCTAGGTGCGATCGCCGACGACTTTACGGGCGCCACGGATCTCTGCTCGATGCTAGTGAGGGGCGGTATGCGAACCGTGCAGTTGATCGGGGTGCCTTCGCCCGACCCGCCGGCACCTGACGCCGATGCCGTGGTCGTGGCGCTGAAGTCGCGCACCGCACCGGTGCGGCAGGCGATCGAGGAGAGCCTCGCCGCGTTGAACTGGCTCCAGGCCGCCGGAGCGCGCCAGTACTTTTTCAAATACTGCTCCACCTTCGACAGCACCGAGCAGGGCAACATCGGTCCGGTGGCGGACGCGCTGATCGCAGCACTCGAGTGCGGTTTCGCGCTGGCGTGCCCGGCGTTCCCGACCAATGCGCGCACGGTTTACCAGGGGCATCTGTTCGTCGGTGGCAACCTGCTGAACGAAAGCGGGATGGAGCACCATCCGCTGACACCGATGACCGACGCGAACCTGGTGCGGGTGCTGTCACGTCAGACCGACGGCACGGTCGGGCTGGTGCCGTTCGTCACCGTCGATGAGGGCGCGCATGCGATCCGCGACGCGATGACGCAGTTGAAAGAGCGCGGCCGCCGCTACGCCATCGTCGATGCCATCACCGACGCGCACCTCGTTGCGATCGGCGAGGCCGCTTCGAGCCACGCGCTGATCACCGGTGGATCGGGCGTGGCGATGGGATTGCCGGGAAATTTTCGCCGAATGGAAATGCTACCGGAAGGGATCGATCCGGGCGCGCTGCCCTCGGTCGCCGGTCCCGCCGCGGTGATCGCGGGATCATGCTCGCGGGCGACACTGGCGCAACTTGGTTACGCGCGTGCCCATCTGCCGGTGTTCGAACTGCATGCACTGGCCATCCCGGATACGGCGGTCCCCGATGCAGGGGCCCCCGATGCTGGGGCACTGAGCGAAGCCGCACTGGCGTGGGCCGCGGACAAGATCGGCGACAAGCCGGTGGTCATCGCCGCCTCGGCACCACCGGAGAAGGTGGCAGAGCTGCAATCGCGGCTCGGCCGCGAGCAGGCCGGCACGCTGATCGAGGATGCCGTCGCGCGCGTGGCCCACGGCCTCGTCGCACGCGGCGTGCGCAAGTTCGTTGTGGCGGGCGGCGAGACCTCTGGGGCAGTCGTGGGGCGGCTCGGCGTGCGCAGTCTGCGGATCGGGGCGGAAATCGATCCAGGCGTGCCCTGGACGTTTGCCGAGGGCAGCGGGCCCGACCTTATGCTGGCCTTGAAATCAGGCAATTTCGGCGCAACCGATTTCTTTCTCAAAGCGTTCCGCGTGCTGGAAGGCGGCCCCCGATGAACGAGCGCGATACCCGCATCCTGCTGAGCGAGCTCGCCGCGAGCCTGTTTGCCCGCGGGTTTTCCGTCGGCAGTGCCGGCAACATCAGTGTGCGCCTGCCGGACGGCTACCTCATGACGCCGACCAATTCGAGTCTGGGCAGACTTGATCCCGACCGTCTGTCCAAACTCGATACCGCGTTCCGGCACCTCGATGGCGACAAGCCATCAAAAGAAGTGTTCATGCATCGCGCTTTCTACCAGGCGCGTTCGGATGCAGGGGCGGTGGTGCATCTGCACTCGACCCATGCCACGGCGGTGTCCTGCCTGCCGGACGCGGACCCGTCTGCTCCGATCCCGCCGCTGACGCCGTATTTCGTCATGCGCGTCGGCCGGCGCATGACGGTCATTCCGTATTACAGGCCCGGCGACCCCGCGATGGAGCCGGCGATCAGAGCGGCCGCAAACGATTCACGTGCGGTACTGCTCGCCAACCATGGCCCGGTCGTTTCGGGCAAGACGCTGACCGATGCGGTCTACGCGGCCGAGGAACTTGAAGAGGCCGCCAGGCTTTTCCTGCTGCTGCGCGGCCCGGCGTTAGGGAGTCTGGCGCCGCGCCTGCTGACCGCGCCGCAAGTCGACGACCTGCTGGCGACATTCGGATAGGATACGATCAGGCAGCGTTCCTTCGCGGCGGCCAAAAGAAAAGGCGCCAGCGCGGCGCCTCCTCCTTCACAGATCGCCTGAGGCGATCAGTCGTTTGGTTCGCTCGCGGCGATCGGCAGCGCTTCCGGTTCGGGCGTCGAGGCGACCATCACCTTCGATGCGCGCGGGGCCTTCTTGGCCGCGACCTTCTTGGCCGCGACCTTCTTCGGCGCGACTTTCTTCAGGACCGGCGCCTTCGCCGCAGCCTTCTTTACGGCAGACCTTTTCGGAGCAGCCTTGGCGGGAGCCTTCTTTGCAGCAGCCTTTTTGGCGACAGCCTTCTTAGGAGCGGCCTTGGCAGCAGCCTTCTTAGGAGCGGCCTTCGCAGCGGCCTTCTTCGGAGCAACCTTTGCAGCAGCCTTCTTCGACGCTGCGGTCTTCGGGGCAACCTTGGCCGCAGCCTTCTTCGGCGCGGCCTTCGCAGCGGCCTTCTTCGGAGCAACCTTGGCCGCAATTTTCTTCGCAGCCGCCTTCTTCGCTGCCGGCTTTTTTGCCGCAGTCTTCTTCACCGCGGTCTTCTTCGCTGCGGCTTTCATCGCCATCGCCTGCGCGCCCACTTGCTTCGCGCCCACCGTCTTGGCGAGCTTGGTCTCGATCGTCGTATCGTCAGTACTCACCTTTGGATCTCCTTGTTGAACAAGCCGTCTCTGTCGTGCGCTCTCGACGAAGCCTTTGATCGAGTCGTGTGCCGGGCAGGCGTCGGTGCATTTGTTTCATCGGCGAACCGGCTGGCGCACGCGTCAACCCGGCAGACATCCCGGTGGTTGCTTGACTCTTCTTCGGCTTTCCAAGGTCGCGGTCCATCGACCGTCCTTACTGTTGAACGTCCTCGCGCATCGAGAGGCTGCATGAGCAATGCGGATCGATTCGCGAACACGAATTCCGCTATTCATCGCGGAACCCATATCTGTCAACGAAAAGCAACCGTTCGGCGACAAAAATCTGAAAAAAGTTTTCGTGCGTAGCGTTTCAGGGACGAATGGAAAAACGGAACCGCCGCGACATCGCCGCCGCGGCGGTTCCGAAAGACCCGTTGGAAACGCAATCAGCCGCGCTGATCAATCGGAACGAACTTCAGGTTCTCCGGCCCGACATAGGTGGCCGTGGGGCGAATCAGCTTGTTGTCGACGCGCTGCTCCATCACATGCGCCGCCCATCCCGAAGTTCTGGAGATGACAAACAGCGGGGTGAACATCGCCATCGGAACGCCAAGCATGTGGTAGCTGATGGCAGAGAACCAATCGAGGTTTGCGAACATTCTCTTTGCATCCCACATCGTCGCCTCGATGCGGTCGGCGATGTCGAACATCTTCATCGACCCGGCATGCTGCGACAGCCGGCGCGCGACTTCCTTGATCACCTTGTTGCGTGGATCAGCGATCGTATAGACCGCGTGGCCAAACCCGATCACCACCTGCTTGGCTTCGATTCGCTTACGGATGTCGGCTTCCGCTTCGTCGGGCGAGGCGTAGCGGTTCTGGATTTCGAAGGACACCTCGTTCGCACCGCCGTGTTTCGGCCCGCGCAACGCACCGATGCCGGCGGTGATCGCGGAATACATGTCGGCCCCCGTGCCAGCCACCACCCGGCAGGTGAACGTGGACGCATTGAACTCATGTTCGGCATAGAGGATCAAGGACGTGTGCATCGCGCGCACGAACATCGCGGACGGCGGCTTGCCGTGCAGCAGATGCAGGAAGTGGCCACCGATCGAATCATCATCGGTCTCCACGTCGATACGCTTGCCGTTATGGGCGTAGTGGAACCAGTACAGCAGCATCGATCCGAGGCTCGCCATCAAACGGTCCGCGATGTCGCGCGCACCGGGCGGGCTTTGATGATCCTTCTCGGGCAGCACACAGCCCAGCGCCGAGACGCCGGTGCGCATCACATCCATCGGATGCGATGCGGCGGGAAGTGCCTCCAGTGCCTGCTTCACCGCGATCGGCAAACCCCGCAGCGATTTTAGTTTCGCCTTGTAGCCGGCGAGCTCGGCGCGCGTCGGCAGCGCGCCATGCACCAGCAGAAAAGCGACCTCCTCGAACTCACAGGTCTCCGCGACGTCGAGGATGTCGTAGCCGCGATAGTGCAGATCGTTGCCGGAGCGTCCGACGGTGCACAATGCGGTGTTGCCCGCGTCGACGCCGGCCAGGCCGACCCCCTTCTTCGCGCGGTTGGGTAGAGCCGTTGTCTCGCTCATGCGTTCCTCCTTATTTTAGAGAATGCCAGGTTTGCCGGCGGCCAGCGTGCCCGCGGGCAGTGCAACGTTCAGACGGTGCAGTTCACCGGCCGGCATGCGGGGCAGTTCCTGCGCGGCTTCCAGGAACCTGTTCGCCTCCCGGGTGCTGATGATCCCATCCGTCAGAATCTGGAACTTCCGGATGTAGTCATCGCGGCCAAACGGTTTGGCACCCAGCGGGTGGGCGTTGGCGACGGCCATCTCGTCTTCAAGTTTGCTGCCGTCACGCAGGAAGATTTCCACCCGGCCGCCGAACGACAGCTCGTTCGGATCGGTCGCGCGATAGCGGCGCGTCCATTCCGGATCTTCCGTCGTTTCTATCTTGTGCCACAGCCGCACCGTGTCGGCCCGCGCCGCCCGCTTCGGGGCGTAGCTGTCGACGTGGTGCCAGGTGCCGTCCTGCAGCGCGACGGCGAAGATGTACATGATCGAATGGTCCAGGGTTTCACGGCTCGCCTTCGGGTCCATCTTCTGGGGGTCGTTGGCACCCGTGCCGATCACGTAATGGGTGTGATGGCTGGTGTGGATGACGATCTTTTCCACGTCGTCGAAGTTCCCGATGCTCTCCCGCATGCGGAACGCGAGGTCAATCAGCGCCTGCGACTGATACTCCGCACTGTGTTCCTTGGTGTAGCTGTCCATGATCGCACGCTTGGCTTCACCGGGGGCCGGCAGCGGCACGACATAGTGCGCCTGCGGGCCGTTCAGCATCCAGGCGATCACGCTGTCCTCACCCTCGTAGATGGGGCTGGGAGCACCCTCGCCGCGCATCACGCGGTCCACCGCCTCGATCGCCAGCTTCCCCGAATGCGCGGGCGCATAAGCCTTCCAGGAGCTGATCTCGCCCTTGCGCGACTGGCGCGTGGTGAAGCTGACATGCACCGCCTGCTGCACCGCCTGGTAGATGACGTCCTGCTTCAATCCCAGCAACGTGCCGATCCCGGCCGCCTGCGCCGGGCAAAGATGGGCGATGTGGTCGATCTTGTGCTCATGCAGGCAGATCGCGCGCACCAGGTTGATCTGGATTTCGTATCCCGTGGCGATCCCGCGGATCAGGTCCTTGCCGGATTTCTCCAGCGTCTGGGCGACGGCCAGGATGGGTGGAATGTTGTCGCCGGGATGCGAGTAGTCGGCGGCCAGAAACGTGTCGTGCATATCCAGTTCACGCACCGCCGTGCCGTTGGCCCATGCAGCCCATTCCGGGGCGACGCGCTTGGTCGGGGCGACACCGAACACCGTGGCGCCGATCTTGCTGGGCCGCGCCAGCGCCATGTCACGCGCGGACACGATCGCGTGGCGGTTGGCTGAGGCGATCGCCACCGAGGCGTTGTCGATGATGCGGTTGACGATCATCGCCGCCACTTCCCTGGTCACCGCAACCTTGTCTGCCGCGACGCCGGCGATCTTCCACGCAAGTTGGTCCTCGCGCTTCAGGTCAGCCTTCGACGGGCTGACCCTGACGTCATAGTCCATCATTTCCTTCCTCCATGATGCGCCGCCCGGGGATGGTCGCTGGCCGGTCGCGTTGCGGCCAGCAGCTGCAGGCCTAGCGGGCCTTCGTAAGGTCACCGGGGCGGGTCAGCAAGTTGGGGAATTTGCGTAGTACCCCGTCGCGGAACTGGATCAACCAGAGCCGGCCACACGTCGCCACGTGGACGGGCGGTTTGGTCAGCAGCGAGCGATCTGCTCCAGGTCCTGAACGATCACCCCGTACCATCCAAGGCCGGCATAGGTTTCGTATCCGGGCGTGAGCGAGAAGCCGACCATCCGCGAATCGCCGGCCATGTAATACCCGTCCTTGCGGCCTCCCGTTTCGATCGAGAAGTGCTCCGACAAAACCCCCGTACCCGATGACGACGCAATAACCCGGTGGTTCGCATCGATCAGGAGACAGCGCGTGCGTGCCTTGTCCTCGTTACTGAGACGAACCCCCCCGACGATCGCGCCGGCCTGCGACGTCCAGTCGAAGAAAATACCCATCGCGCCGATCGGTGCGCCCGCCGCTTCGCCGTTCGTTCTGACCGCGGCGGAATAAGTCGCAGTCGCCGCATCGCCCAGCAGCGCCGTCCTTGCTATGTCGATCGCCGCGTAATCGCCGCCCGACCGGGTCGCCATCGCCGCCTTGAACCAGGGCTCGTTGGCGACATTGGCGCCGATGACACCCGGGTAGCGTTCCGGCCGCCCGTTGGCGACAACACGGCCAGATGCGTCGGCCAACATGATGTCGAGGTAAACTGTGTAACTGTCCAGAATGACACCGAGCCGTTGGCTGGCATGGCGTGTTCGGCTGGCGGACGGTTCCCCCAGCGCCTCCACCACCGCCGCGTCAGTTGCCCACCAGCGCACGTCGCAGGACCGCTCGTAAAGATTCCGGTCGATCAGTTCGATCATGTTGAGCGACAGATCCGCCAGCCGCTGACCGCGGATCTGGGAAACCATCCGCTCCCCCAGCGCGGATAACTCGGCGATCGCGACACCCAGTTCGCTGGACAGCGAGCTTGCGATACTGGTGACCCGGCCGGAGATCAGCTTCACCTCTTCAGCGACAACACCGAAACCTTTGCCGGCATCGCCGGCACGGGCCGCTTCGATCTTGGCGTTCAGCGCGAGCGTACGGGTCTCGCGGGTGATCACGTTGATCTCCTGAATCTTCTTGCGCGCGACCGTGTCCACGTGCCGCGATAGTTCCAGTATGCGCTCCGGATCGGCCAAATCGGTCCCCTGCGACGAACAGATATTCGGTTTTCCCATGTTGCCGGACGAGCCTTAAACAATGGTTAATGACAGGCACCCCGGTTGCTTTATTGCCGGCACACTGGCGAAGGAGGTCCTCTTGTCCCGCATCATCACCGTCGCGGCCGCTCAGTTGGGGCCGATCCAGAAATCCGAACCCCGGTCCATGGCCGTGGCTCGCATGGTCCGGCTGCTGGAGCGGGCGCACACGCGCGGTGTGGAGTTGGTCGTCTTCCCGGAACTGGCACTGACCACGTTCTTCCCGCGCCACTATCACGAGGATGTCGCCGCGGCGGATTGCTGGTTCGAAACGGCGATGCCGTCGGACGAAACCGCCTCTTTGTTCGAGGCGGCGCGGCGCTACGGCATGGGTTTCCACCTTGGATACGCCGAGATCGCGCACGAGGCGGATGAGACCGGCACCGTTCGCAAGCGGCGTTTCAACACCGCGATCCTCGTTGGGCCGGAGGGCGACGTGCTGCTCAAATATCGAAAAGTCCATCTGCCGGGACATGCGGAGTACGAGCCAAGGCGCGTCGTGCAGCATCTGGAGAAGCGCTACTTCGAGGTCGGCAACCTCGGCTTCCCAGCGATCCGCGCACCGATGGGTGGCCTGGACGGGATTAACATGGGAATGCTGATTTGCAACGACCGCCGCTGGCCGGAGGCGTGGCGGGTGCTCGGTCTGCAGAGCGTGGAACTGGTGGCGCTCGGATACAACACCCCAAGCCTGAACATGGAGGCCGGCGGTTTCGAGGCACATCATCTCAGGGTCTTCCACTCGCATCTGTCGATCCAGGCGGGGTGCTATCAGAACGCCTGTTTCGCGGTCGCCACAGCCAAGGCGGGCGTGGAGGACGGCTGCGAGCTGTTCGGACACTCTGTCATTGTCAACCCGCAGGGCGAGATCGTTGCCATGGCATCAAGCTGGGGCGACGAACTCGTCACCGCTGACTGCGACCTCGATATGTGTATTCTGGGGCGCACGACGATCTTCGCATTCGACAAACACCGGCGGCCGGAGACGTACGGACGGATCACCGGGCAGGTGGGAGCGGTCGCGCCGGATATCTGGAGGAAACCGGCGGCGCGCTAGCGGAAAAAGGGCGTGGCGATGATTCGGCGGAGCTTTTGCCTATACGCATCGCGACGGCACTCCATACCAGGACCTCCGCCGCCGCGGCCCCGACGATTAGCACCGTTACTTATCCACACCGAGGCTGGCGCGACGCCGGGGCGTGCCGTCAGGGCCTCGTGTGCCGCGTTCTGGAACGGCTGACCGGCGGGCAGCACCACAGAGGCAGACCGCACGTGATGGGTGGCCGGGTCGGTGCCGGGCGGTGCCTCACCCTTGTCCGCCAAAGCCCGCGCCGCGCGCATCAGGCGGCTGCGCGCCACGACGATGCCGTTGTCGGTCGCCCATCGGCGTGCCGGGGCCGGTCTTGTCAGCAGGTCGTCCTGTTCTTTTCTCAACATGACTTCCTCCTGGGCCTGGGCGCGTTGATGCCGATTTTGGTGCCGCTGCTGGCCCGTCCGCTGCCCGGATTAGACAGGAGATGCGGGTTGGTGTGCAATGGGCAAAGGACCAACAGGAGGAAACCATGGCTCAAGCCCCGTCGTCCGCATCCCGCGACCGCGTGCGCGACACTGTTCCCAAGATGATCGAGGTGACCGAGAAGGTTCTGTTCGGGGACATCTGGGAACGCCCGGAACTATCCAAGCGCGACCGCAGCCTGGTCGTTTGCGCCGTGCTGACCGCGACGTACCGGCCGGAGCAACTTCGCGGGCATCTCCAGCGGGCTTTGGACAATGGCCTGACGAAAACGGAAATCTCCGAGATGATCACGCACGTCGCGTTCTACGCCGGATGGCCGGCCGCGATGTCGGCGGCCAACATCGCCCGCGAGATATTCGATGCCAATCCGTAGAGCAGCGTGATCACGACGGCCCGGTTGTCGTTGCGAGGCCCGCGGCGACCGTCGGGTCAAACCCGAGGCTGCGATCATAACCGGGCGATCTTCGAGGTATGAAACGCGTTGCTGTACGCGAACGGGGACGGAAACGATGAAGGCAGGCTTTATCGGCCTTGGCACCATGGGTGCCAGCATGGCGGCGAATCTACAAAATGGCATACAGAAGGACGGTCATACCGTCCTGGTGCATGACGTCCGTCGTGACGCGGCGGCGCCGCACGTCAGAAACGGTGCGGTGTGGGCAGACAGCCCGGCGGCGCTGGCCACGGAGTGCGACATCATCTTTTCGTCGCTTCCGGGGCCGGTCGAGTTCGATGCGGTGTCCTATGGCGAAACCAGCCTGCTGTCGGCGATCCGCCACGGTGCGGCCTATTTCGACCTGACGACGAATGCACCTTCAACCGTCCGCAAGGCGCACGCGGATTACGCGAAAAAGGGGGCGTTCCTGTTCGACGCACCGGTCAGCGGCGGCCCACGCGGCGCGGCGACCGGCAAGCTGGCGATCTGGTGCGGCGGTGACGCTGATGTCTTCGAGAAATGGAAGCCGGTGCTCGGCACCATCGGCGATCAGGCGAGATACATCGGCCCGATCGGCGCCGGTTCGGTCGCCAAGCTGGTGCATAATTGCTACGGCTACATCGCTACCGCGGCTGCGGCGGAGGTCTTCAGCATGGGGGTGAAGGCGGGCATCGAGCCGCTGGCGATCTGGGAAGCGGTGCGCCAGGGCGCGATTGGACGCCGCGGCGCGTTCGACTCGCTGACCGATCAGTTCCTGCCCAACCAGTACGAACCGCCCGCCTTCGCGCTGCGTCTGGCGCACAAGGACGTTTCCCTGGCGACGGCCCTCGCGCGCGAACTGAACGTGCCGATGCGACTGGCCAATCTTGCACTGGCCGATCTGGCGGAGGGATTGAACCGCGGCTGGGGCAACCGCGATTCGCGCGCCATCATGGTATTGCAGACCGAGCGGGCGGGGGTGGAGGTGAAAGTGGACCCTCAGCGGCTGACGGAGGCGCTGGATAACAAGGCGAGGAACGGATAGAAAGGATCGCGCGGGCGTCATACGCCTGTCTCGATGCCAGTTCAGCGGGTTGCAATCGGCCCCGGGTGGCAAATATGAATGTTGATGCCAACCCGAACGAGAGCCAACCGAATGACCTTGCCTGCCCGGTCGCACCTGGTGAGAGCGCCTGTTGGCCGACCCGATGTCCGGTAGCACCATTTTCGGTGAGATCCGCCGTTTCGCCCGAACCTCCGGTGCCGTCGGCGGGATAGCCGCTCGCGTCGCCGGGGCGCGGGTTTTCGGGATCAAGACCGACCGCGCAACCCACGCGGAGGATTTGAAGGTCATCCTGGGCGGACTCAAAGGTCCGTTGATGAAGGTGGCGCAGTTCCTCTCCACCGTCCCCGATGCGCTGCCGGCGGAATATGCGCTGGAGCTGGCGCAACTTCAGTCCAACGCACCCGCCATGGGGTGGAACTTCGTCCGCCGCCGCATGGCAAGCGAACTCGGACCGGACTGGCAATCCAAATTCGCATCGTTCAGCCACGAGGCCTCGGCGGCCGCCAGTCTCGGCCAGGTGCATCGGGCTCGACTGCCGGACGGGACCGAAGTCGCCTGCAAGCTGCAGTATCCGGATATGCCCAGCACGGTGGAAGCCGACCTCCGGCAGTTGAAGATGGCGATGGCGGTCTATGCCCGGATGGACAACGCGATCCGCCAGGACGAGATCTACAAGGAGCTGCGCGAACGATTGCGCGAGGAACTGGATTACCTGCGTGAAGCCGCGCAGATGCGGCTGTACGGGCTGATGGTGCACGACCAACCCGGGGTGCACGTACCGGTGCCGCTGCCCGCGTTCAGCTCCCACCGCCTGCTGACCATGACATGGCTCGACGGCCGGCCGCTGATGGACCGGCTTGCGGAAGACGCCCCTCAGGAAGAGCGGAACCGGATCGCCGAGGCTTTGTTCCGAGCCTGGTATGTGCCGTTTTACCGGTATGGCGTGATCCACGGGGACCCGCATCTGGGCAATTATCAGGTGCGGCCGGACGGCTCGGTGAACCTGCTCGACTTCGGCGCGATCCGGGTGTTCGGGGCCCGTTTCGTCACCGGCGTGATCGAGCTGTTCGAGGCGGTTCGCGACAACGACGACGACAAGGCGCAACTGGCGTACGAGACCTGGGGCTTTACGGACCTGTCGCGCGAGAAGATGGACATCCTGAACATGTGGGCGCGGTTTTTGTATGAGCCGCTGACGCAGGACCGGGTGCGCAGTATCCAGGAAACCAATGATCCGACCTTCGGGCGCGAAGTCGCCGAAAAGGTGCATGCCGGGTTGAAGCGCACCGGTGGCGTGATGCCGCCGCGCGAGTTCGTGCTGATGGATCGGTCGGCGATCGGGCTGGGCAGTGTGTTCGTGCGACTTAAGGCGCAATTGAACTGGAGCCGCTTGTTCCATGAGCTGATCGCCGACTTCAGCGAGGCGGCCCTGGCGGACCGGCAGGCTGCGGCCCTGGCGGAAGCCGGCGTTCCGCTGGCGCGGTAAGGGGGCCGGTTTTGCGCCGACCCGGCCGGATTCCACTGGGTTGCGCGCGCGATTAGCGACCCGGGCGGTTCGGTGAGGGAGGGAGTTGGACCAATGACCGAACGGCGGGCGTTCTATCACGACGGGATGCGGGCGTTGCAGGACCGGTTCGACGGCCGCCGCGTGGACGATGCCCTCGCCGCACATCGTCGCCGCTACCATTTCTGGGACGACGACCGCGTCATGATCGAGAGCGCACCGTTCTTCTTCATTGCGACTTCATTCGGTGAATACACCGACTGCAGCATGCGCACCGGCATGTCGGGTTTCGTCAAGATTGTTGCGCCCGGAACAATCGAGTTCCCCCAGTAAGACGGCAACTCCATGTATCGCACGCTCGGTAATATCAGCCGCAATCCGAACGTCGGTCTGTTGTTTGTCAAGTTCAATGGCAAGACCGTTCGGATACGCATCAACGGCCGAGCGGCTATTCTGGATGAGGCCGAGACGTTGGCGCGTCATCATTCCCCGAAGCTAGTTGTATTGAATACGAGATATTTTCCAATTGTCCGCGGTCCATGATCTGGAGAGTTGCCGGCTTCCGAGCTACCTGCCGCACCCGGGCTACGAACCGCCCGCACCGGAATGGAAAAACCGTGATTATATCAGGGATATTTTGCCCGTGAGGGACCCGCACCGGCGGGGCGGCGGGTAAAGCCGACTCGTTTCGCCCGTCCCGCGGCCCAATGGCAGTAAACCGTCAGCGCCGGGGCATGATTTGGCCGGGACCCGAAACGATCGTGCCCGGAATCAATCTGTGAATACGCTCCAGTACTTTGGAGCACGTGTAGGGCTTTGGCAGCAGGGGTTCGAGGAGCGACGCTGTGTCCGCCGTATTCTGGGGATATCCGGAGGTGAGAAGCACTTTCGTTTCGGGATAATGGCGGCGCACCCATTTTTCCAGATCGAACCCGGTTTCGGGGCCCGGCATATTGATGTCGCTGAACACCAGATCGACCCAGGTCCGCGCAAGCACGCGCTTGGCCTGCGCCACATCGGCAGCCTCCAGAACGTTATATCCATAGTCCTGGAAAAATTCCGCCAGAAACGAGCGGATTGCCTCCTCATCCTCAACCGCCAGGATCGTACGAGCCAGATTTCCAGTGCAAACCGATATTGACGCGACGTCCGACATGGCACGCAAACTCCAAACCATGATCTGGGGTCATGGTTGGTAGGCCGAAGTTCTTTCCGATTGGTTAATGGACAGGTTCCGGTTGAATCACATGTTGTTCTTCACTGCATTGTGAAGGGGTGGTTGTCCGGTCGAGAGATGCGCCGCCTTGCAAAGTTCCTGTGCCTCACGCGGCCGCGTGATCCAGATTGGCGGTTCTTGCCAAAATGAACCACCGGACGTCCGCACTATGGCAATGTTCGCCCCGGCGCCTAACGTACTATGTAGCAGTCAGAACCCTCGAAGGGATGAACGACGATGGATATCGGCCTCGGACAGTCCCGCATCACCTTGGAATCGCGTTTCGCCGACCTGGATCAACCGGTTTTGCTGACCGGTATTCAGGCGCTGCTGCGGCTGTTGCTGGAACAGCGGCGGCTCGATCAGGCGGCGGGGTTGAAGACGGCGGCGCTGGTGTCGGGGTATCGCGGGTCGCCGCTGGGTGGGCTGGATCGGGAGTTGTGGGTTCAGAAGACACTGATGGCGGCGCACGACGTGCGGTTTGAGCCTGGGGTGAACGAGGACCTTGCGGCCACGATGCTGTATGGCACGCAGGAGCTTGACGCGTTTCCGGGCGCGCGGGTCAATGGCGTGTACGGCATGTGGTACGGCAAAGGGCCGGGCGTGGACCGCACCGGCGATGCGTTTCACTGCGCCAACATGAGTGGCACGCATAAGCATGGCGGCATCCTGGCGATAGCAGGCGATGACCATGGCGCGCACTCGTCGACCTATCCGCATCAGACCGAATATGTGTTCCAGAACTGCTTCATTCCGGTCCTGAACCCGGCCTCGGTCCGGGATGTGATCGACCTGGGACTTGCCGGGTGGGCGATGTCGCGGTTCGCCGGGGTCTGGGTCGCCATGAAGACGACGGCGGAGACGATGGAGCAGGCCTCGACCGCGATCGTGCCCTCCGCCCGCGGCTTCATCACCCCGGATATCGCGCTGCCGGCGCACGGCCTCAATTTCGATACCGGGCTGCATTTCCCGGCCGACCGGGCGGAGCTGGAACGGCGGATGATCGAGGAGCGGATGCCGGCGGTGCTGGCATGGGCACGGGCCAACCGGATCGATCGGCTCGTCTGCGGGTCGGGGGATGCGACGATCGGGTTGGTCACCGTGGGCAAGGCGCACGAGGATACGATGCATGCGGTGCGACGGATGGGGCTGGAGCGGCATCCGCAGATCGCGATCTACAAAGTGGGGATGACGTGGCCGCTGGAGACCGCGGGTTTGTCCGAATTCGCCCGCGGCAAGCGGCAGATCCTGGTGATCGAGGAGAAACGCAGCTTCGTCGAAAGCCAGATCCGCGATGCGCTGTATCACATGCCGGCGGATCAGCGGCCGGAGATCAGCGGCAAGACCGATCCGCTGGGCGCGCCGCTGCTGTCGCCGCTGATGGAACTGTCTCCCGAGTCCGTTGCCGGCGGGCTTTCGACGTTCCTGGGGCGTGCCGGGCTGAACCTGCCCGCGGCGCCGGCGCCCTTGGTGACCGAGCGGCCGGACGGGTTGCTGCGGCGAATTCCGGCGTTCTGTGCGGGTTGTCCCCATGCGACGTCGACGAAACTGCCGGATGGCAGCGTGGCGAGCGCAGGCATCGGCTGCCATTTCATGGCGATGGATGACGGGCCGGCGACGCGCACGTTCGCCCAGATGGGCGGCGAAGGGGCTCCCTTCGTCGGGCTGTCCAGCTTTACCGACGTGAAGCATTTCTTCGCGAATATCGGCGACGGGACGTATCAGCACTCGGGCAGCCTCGCGATCCGGCAGGCGGTCGCGGCGAAAACCCGCATGACCTACAAGCTGCTGTTCAACGACGCGGTGGCCATGACGGGCGGGCAGCCGGCCGAGGGCGCGCCGACAGTGCCGGCGATCGCGGCGCAGCTTGCGGCCGAGGGTGTGAAGCGGATCGCCGTTGTGGCGGATGAGGCGGAGCGGCTGCCGCCGGCCTCGGCGCTGCCGCCCGGCGTGACGCGGCATACGCGGGATGAACTGGAGGCGGTGCAGACCGCGCTGCGCGACTTTGAGGGGCCGTCGGTGCTGATCTACGACCAGGTCTGTGCGACGGAGAAGCGACGGCGGCGCAAGCGCGGCTCGATGGTGCAGCCGGCGCGGCACGTCGTGATCAACGAAGCAGTTTGCGAGAATTGCGGGGATTGCTCGGTGCAGTCCGGCTGCATCGCGATCGAGCCGGTTGAGACGGAGCTTGGCCGGAAGCGGCGGATCAACCCGACAAGCTGCAATGTCGATCTGTCCTGTCTGAGGGGTTTCTGCCCGAGTTTCGTAACCCAGGCTGGGCCGCCCGCGGCGCCGGATGCTGACCCGAAGTGGCAGGCGCGTGAGGCGGAGCTGGCGGCCGGGTTGCCGTTGCCGGTGGTGCCGGCTCTCGGCGTGTGGCGGGGACTGTTCGCGGGCATCGGCGGGGGCGGGATTGTGACCTCCGGCGCGATCCTGGCGATGGCGGCGCACCTGGAGGGGCGGGCGGTCAAGACGCTGGATTTCACGGGACTGGCGCAGAAGAACGGCGCGGTGGTCGCACATGTCCAGATCGCCGCGGATGAGGCGGCCCTGGACGTGGTGCGCATTCCGCTAGGCAGTGCCGATTTGATGCTGGCGGCCGATCTGGCGGTGGGGTGCCAGGTCGGGGTGCTGGAGCGGAATGCCCGGTCGGCCGTGGTGATCGGCAATCTGGATCTGGCGGCAACGGCGGACTTCAAACGCGACGCGATGCTGTCGATTGATGCGGCACTGCACCGGCGGACCATCGAGAGGGTGACGGATGCCGGGCGATCAGTGTGGCTGCACGGCGTGCTGCTGGCGGAACGGTTGTTCGGCAACGCTCAGGCGATGAACACCATGCTGCTGGGGATGGCCTGGCAGCGCGGGCTCGTGCCGGTGGGCGAGGGTTCCCTGTTGCGGGCGATCGAATTGAATGGCGCGGCGGTGAAGCTGAACAAGCGGGCGTTCCTGTGGGGACGGATCCTGGCCGAGCAGCCGGAGTTGACGAAGGCTGTTCTGGAGGGGATGGCGGATGGGCCTCCGTTGGCGCTGGAGGACCTGATCGCGCACCGGGCGACCGCGCTGACGGCCTATCAGTCGAAGCGGTATGCGCGGCGGTTCCAGAAACTGGTGCGGGATGTGGTGGCCCGCGAAACGGCTGTAATGGGTGCGCCGGGCCAGTTGTCCCGAGCGGCGGTTGAAGGGCTGTACCGCGTGATGGCATACAAGGACGAATACGAGGTGGCTCGGCTGCACGCCGCCGCGACCTATGGGGAGAGGCCCGAATTCCACATGTCGCCGCCGTTGGTGCGGGGTGTGGACAAGGCGACGGGGCGGCGGCGGAAGATCGCAATTCCGGGTTCGGTGGCGCTGCCGCTGTTCCGGGCGCTGCGGCATGGCAAACTGGTGCGGGGGACGGTGCTGGACCCGTTCGGGTATCAGGCGGAGCGGCGGCAGGAGAGGGCGCTGATCGGGCAGTATTCCGCGGACCTGCGGACTTTGATGGTCGGGCTGTCGGCGGCGAACTTCGACACGGCGGTGGCAGTGGCGGAATTGCCGGATCAGATCAGAGGATTTGGGCCGGTGAAGGATGCGAACCGGCTGCAGGCGGAGGCGCGGCGGACGCAGTTGCTGTCGGCGTTGTTACAGTCGGAGCCGATGGCGATGGCGGCGGAATAGGCCTGCCTGCGCTCGACTTCTGTCGGGCGTTGCTGGTCGGTGGGGGTTGCATTCGGGCTTTATCCCGAAAGTCGCCGCGGATGCACAGGCGGCGCATCCGCGATGAATGGCCGGAAGCGGCGAAACCGAGGCCGGTGACACCGATAGCCGGTCCTTAACTGCCTCTCGCATCATCGGTTCCGGCCGCAGATTAGGCCGGTACGGTCACCTCGTCCGTCGTCATCAGCAGGCTGGAATCACCTTGAATTCGACGCGTCGGTCCAGCGCGTCGGTTTCATCATCGGCGCCCGTACCGATCAGGTTGGCCTGCGAGCCGACACCGTCGGCGAGCAGGTGGCCGTGCAGCGCCGGCTCGTCGGCCTCCAACCTGTTCTTGACGTACTCGGCCCGTAATAGCGAAAGACGGTCGTTCAGCGCGGGGGATCCCGACTTGCTGGTATTGCCGATGACCTGCAGGCAAACATGCTTCTCCGCGGACCGGGTGGCTATCTGTTGCAGCCACATGTCGTAAGGCGGCCCACCGGCGTCGGAGGCCAGTCCGGTCGATTCAGGACGGAACAGGAATTTCACCCCGAGGCGATTGTTCGACAGGCTGTAGTCCACCGCGTCGCCAAATGCTGCCGCCGCCGGTTCCTCACGACCGAGCTTCCAGTTGGCGATATAAAGGCCGTTAAAGACGCGTAGCTGGTCACCGGCCTTGGTCGCTCGGGCGTCCGTGTAGAGATCGATTGCCTCGCGGTAGTGCCCGGCGGTGTAGGCGTCGACCGCCTCGCTGATAATCGAGGCAGTGAGGATGCCGTCGAGGTAGACGGGGCTAATTGGGTCGCCAACCTTGGTAGCCTGGCAGGTGTTGATATAGCTCTTGACCCGCGCGTCGTCGGTCCAGACAGGGCTGTCACGGAAGAAGACGGTCGGCGTCGAATCAACGCCGCCCAACTGCGCGCGAGCGACGCCCTTGGCAACCGTCTTACCCAGGCGCAGGTCCGCCATGACCAGGCAAAACCGGAAGGCCTCGCGATCGCCGGTGGTCTGGTTCTGGGCATTGACCGGCGTGAAGGTGCCAACCATGACGTATGGGGAACGATCGAGCACCTGCGGGGTGAACGGCTCGATGTCGAATTGCGGGTATTGCTCGCGCGCCAGATCGCCAATGCGCATGCCGATGGCCTGCGTCGCGGCCGATTGCTCGCCAGTGACCCCGTTGACCAGCGGGTCGATCACGACAAGCTGGCGGGCCGTGCCGTTGGAGGACGGTGCGGCCGTAGCCGACGGCGCGGGTGCACTTGAGAGCACAGCGTTGGCGGCTTTGAGGACGGCCTGGTCGAACGGAAGGGCGGGCGGCACGGGTGGAGGCGCCGCGGGAGGTGCGCTGGCAACCGGAGCGGGCGGCGGCGGTGTACAAGCAGCCAAGGCAAGCAAACCCAACAGTCCGGCCAGCGCCGCCGTTAGCCGATATTTCATAGGAATGACCTCAGCGTCGGCAGGAGTTTTGAAGGAGTAAGCGATCAGAATTTGACAGACCTTCGCCCAACTGAACGCGCTGTAGTATATCGGCGCATTGAGCTTCATTCAAGCTCGGGATGCGGGGATGTGCTGATACGGTTGGCGTCGTCGCGGGTGGCCGGGCCACCGCCTGGGCGGACAGCAATGCGGCTTTGGCTCGCGGTTCGGTTGCACTCGGCACCGCGTGTTCCGGTTCGTGCCGGCTCGCCGTGGCCGGGCGGTGTGCGGGGTCGAGCGGCGCCAGCGTCGTGATCGCGAGCTTTTGCGCCGCCTCTGCGGCTGCTTTCTGGTCCGCAATTTTTTGTGCTGCGTCCGTGGCTGCTTTCTGGTCCGCGAGTCTCTTCGCCTCCGCGGCCCCATTTTGATCTGCGAGCCGCTGCGCCTCTGCGGCTGCTTTCTGGTCCGCAATTTTTTGTGCTGCGTCCGCGGCTGCTTTCTGGTCCGCGAGTCTCTTCGCCTCCGCAGCCACCTTTTGATCTGCCAGGCGCTGTGCCTCTTCGGTTGCCCTTCGCTCCGCCAGCTTCTGCGCCGCCTCATCGGCGGTTTTCTGCTCTGCCAACCGCTGTGCTGCATCGGTGGCCGCTTGCTGCTCTGCGAGGCGCTTTGCGTCCGCCGCCTTCTGCTCGGCGCCCCTCTGCTCTGCATCCCCAAGGCGCAGCCTGGCGATTCGGTTGCGAGCCAATTCGGCGAACACGCCATTAGGATAGCGCGACAGATACGCCTGCAAGTCGGCAGAGTCGGTGCTGCTTCTTACCGACTCCCAGTAAATCGTCTCAAGGTCTGCCGCAACCGGACGCAGGAAGAACTGGCCTTCAAGAGACGAACTGTCCCACGGCACCTGCGTCCCCATCGTGGCTTTGCGCACCTCCGCCCGAACCGTCGTGATCACGGTGCGTATCTCTACGCCAGGATCTTCCAGGTGATGCAATAACGCCGAAGTGAAAGGGCTGTGCGGGCCGTTGCCGTCTTCGGCTACCTGCCCAGGGGCGGTCGCGTAGACGATGAGCGTGCCGGCGGCTCCCGGCTGCGCAGCCAGTCCTCGGCTCGCCATCATCCCGCGAACATTTCCCTCAAGCGCGTGGCGGAACGGGTTGTCTCGGCACGAGTCCAGGATCAACAGCGAGACTCTCGACTGGCCCTGCATTTGCTCGATGACGGCATCAACATCGAGGGTCTCGAACCGCACATCTCTTTCCGTGTGAAGATCGGCTTGAATCGGGACCAGCCAGTTTTGCCCGCCATACTCGAGCGCATGCCCCGCGTAATAGAACAGCGACACATCAGCGCCGCGCGCCCGATCTCCCAGGCGGCGGACAGCGGTCTCCAGGCCGTTGCGATCGGGATCGGTGATTGTCTCGACGTCAAAGCCGACGACCGTCAGCGAGGCGGCAATAGACCGCGCATCGTTCAAGGTATTGGGCAGTCTGTTAGCGTGTTGGTAGGCGCTGACGCCAACGACAAGGGCCACCCGGCGTTCGCCGGCGCCCGCTCCGAGCACGACGCCTGGCAGGAGCAGGCAGGCCAAGATTACAGAGCGGATCCATCGGGGCATGCAATGTCGGGTTCGATACCAAGTGTTGACCGAGCTTGACCTGACCTCCGATTTCACGGCTCGGACCTGCGGCCGACGCGCCCGAGCCTGCCAGAACCTTGTGTGAGGGCTCGGTACCACCTGATCCCTCCATTCGACAACTAGATCGTCCCGAGCAAGATCGCGAACTGCGTCATTCCCATTGGGCAATCTTCCAGTCCCTGCTCAAGCCTCGCAAGACCAAAACTGCAATGTGATCTCCACCTCATCGCTTGGGGATTGGCCGAGGCGTCGAGCGGAGGTGCGTAGCTTGCTGTTAAGGCTCTCGATTGTGTAGGGCATGTGGATGATTCGCCCCACCTCGGGCGGGGTTCGATCGTAGCCTAGTGCAATATCTTTGTTTTTATCATGCGGTTGGCCCGCGGTCCAGCCGGCCCGCCACGTAGTTCCACGTAGTCATCAATGAGACGGTGTGCTCGAACCGCGGCGACTGCTCTGCCCAGTCCGGCCCTGCATGGCGCGGGTGCGAGGGGTCGTGATAGCGCGTGAGACGGCCGTGATGGGTGCGCCGGGGCAGTTGTCCCGGGTGCCAGTTGAATGGCTGTACCGCGTGATGGCGTACAAGGACGAGTACGAGGTGGCTCGGCCGCATGCCGCCGCGACGTATGGGGAGAAGCCCGACTTCGACATGTCGCCGCCGTTGGGGCGGGGTGTATGAAGGCGGAGGTGCGGCGGACGCAGTTGCGCTCGGCGTTGTCGCATCCGGTGCCGATGGCGGCGGAGTAGCTGGTCGGGTCAGTCTTCTACAGCGCGCGGTTTTGCCATCTAAGATCGGAGGAAATCCGGCCGCCGTTCATGAGATCTGATATCGCCTTCAGACGCATGACTTTGTGCGAGTCACGAAAGTTCACATCGCTAAAGTCGATCGCGCGTAGTCCCGAAACAAGGCCCTCAATCGACTGCTGTAGGCTTACACGAGGCTGGAATTGCGGAGCGAGATCGCGAAACAAGCCAAAATCGACGCGGTACGAGCGACTGTCGAACGGGGCTGCCGTGTTTATGCTAACGGCAGTGCCCGGGACAAGTGCTGCGACTGCGGCGGCGAGGTCTCGAACCTGGTGGTTCCCACGGTCCGAGCCGACATTGAGGCTTAAGACCTGCCCACCTTGCTCCGGCGCACGATTCATCGCCCAATCGATTGCCAACGCCATATCCCGAACATCGATCAGCGGGCGCCATGGCGATCCGTCACTCAGGACAGTTATGTTGCCAGACGTTACGGCGCACGCCACAAAATCGTTCAATACAAGATCAAGTCGTAACCGATCCGACATCCCACATGCCGTAGCGAATCGCAGGCACGTCGTCGCCATGCCGCCGAGATCCATCTGCGTCAGCGCCTCTTCGGTCGCTACCTTGGACCTTGCATAGGCGGTGAGCGGGTTAAGGGCATCGCCTTCCCGTCTGGCACCCCCGGCGGCAAAGCCATAAACGCTGCAGCTTGATGCGAAAACGAAATTCTTCACACCGGCCGCGCTCGCGCGAGACGCGAGCTCAACGCTTGCGGCCCGGTTGATCGCGTCGGTCGCGGCTTCAAAGCGGTTTCCGATCGGATCATTGGAGACCGCCGCCAGATGCACGACGGCATCCACGCCTTGGAGCAGGGAGGCGGGAATTTCCCGAACATCCCCGAAGTGCTGGCTCGTGAGCAAGGTTTCGGGCAAAGGCCCGGGTGTGGTCAGACAGTTCGCGAACAGACCACTGTCATATCCGATCAACTCGCTCGTCGGGTACTGGTGGCGGAGGTGAGAGACGACAGCGGGTCCGACATAACCCATGTTGCCCGTGATCAAAACGCGCATGAGTGACCTTTGCTGGCAGATTGGGTGGTCTTCACGACACCAAACGCCGGGGCTTCAGGGCCTCCACCGTAGCAGTTGCCACTTCGGCCCCGAGGTCGGAGAGTGGCCGGCGCCATACCTCCCACGGCGCAGGACCGCGAGCGTGTAAACTTTCGAGTGTCTGATAGTCCTTGAAGGTGTCGCAGCAGCGCCAGAATCCCTCATACGGCAGGGCAGCCAGCTTCTGCTCACTAATCAGCCGCGCGAACGGTTCGATAACAAGATCCTCACCGGGCCGCATGTAGTCAAAAATCTCCGGACGGAAGGCGAAGAACCCCGCATTGATCCAGCTTCCTGCCCGCTCTGCGTCAACCAGACCCGTCACCAATCCGTTTGGCCCACGATTGACGAAATGAAGCGAGATGTTCGGACGGACGATCATGAAAGAGCCGACGGCGCCTGTGCGGTCAAGCTCGTTGATGACAGCAGGCAGTGGACAATCGGTAAGGCCGTCGCTGTAGTTTGCCAGAAATGCCGTCTCGTTTTCCAGCAAAGGTCGAACAGCGAGCAGACGTTCGCCGATGGATGCATCGAGGCCGGTGTCGATCAACGTTACGCGCCAATCGTCCGTATCGCGCTGCAGAAGCTCCATGCTGCGGCCGCCGTTGGACAGGACGAAGTCGTTGGAAATCCATTCCTGATACGTTGCGAAGAAATTTTTGATCGTGGTGCCTTTATAGCCGAGGCAAAGGATAAAGTCGGTGTGCCCAAAATGCGCGTAGTACTTCATCAAGTGCCATAGGATCGGCCTGGTACCGAGCGTTACCATCGGCTTTGGCAGATCATCGACGCCGCTACGCATCCGCAGGCCCTGCCCGCCGCAAAACAGTACTACCTTCATTTGTATTTCTCCTGGCCCACGGCAAGCTCACTCTACGATTATAGGATCGGGGATCGGAATGATAAAACGACCGCCCCAGCCCCGCACATATCCTATCTGCTTGATGATTTCATCTTTCAGGTTCCATGGCAGGATCAGTACGTAATCGGGTTTCACCTCCTCGATGGCCTCGGGCGGGTGTATCGGTATACGGGTTCCTGGAAGATAGCGGCCGTGTTTGTAGGGATTTCTGTCGACAGTTAAATCGATGAAATCTGTCCTGATACCACAATAATTAAGCAGCGTGTTTCCTTTGCCCGGAGCGCCATAGGCAACTACCGTGCCGCCCGCGTTCTTGATCTCGATGAGGAGCTCCAACAGCTTTCGCTTGGTACCGGTGACCCGGTTGGCGAATGCGCTGTACGTCCGCAGATCCAGCAGGCCGGCGGCCGCCTCATGCGACCGGACCATGTGAAGCTGGGAGGTCTCGGACCGATCGCTTAGGGATTGGCAGCAAAACAGGCGCAAACTTCCGCCGTGCGTCCATAACTCCTCAACATCGAATACGCGCAGCCCATGTCGTGCAAGCAGGCATTCGACCGAGAATAGTGAGAAGTAGGAGAAATGCTCGTGATAGATCGTATCGAACTGATTTCCTTCTATCAGGCGAAGGAGGTGCGGGAACTCAAGCGTGATTACGCCATCGGGCTGCAACACCGTGCGAAGCCCCGCCACGAAATCGTTCAGGTCAGGCACCTGAGCCAAAACGTTGTTGGCTACGATGAGGTCGGCCTGCTTGCCTTCCGCCCTGAGCTTGGCTGCCAGATCTCGGCCAAAGAATGCCACGCGTGTCGGAACGCCGACTGCCTCTGCCGCCTTTGCCACATTGGCCGCGGGCTCTATGCCGAGACAAGGGATTCCCAGGGCGACCGCGTTACGAAGGAGGTACCCGTCGTTGCTCGCTATCTCGATGATGAAGCTTGCAGTCCCAAGCCCAAAGCGCGAGACGGCGAGATTGACAAATTTTCGTGCGTGCTCCAGCCATGCTTCCGAAAAGGATGAGAAGTAGGCATACTCAGTAAATATCCGCTGAGGTGAAACGTATTCCGGAAGTTGAGCAAGCCAACACTCGGAACAAACTTTCACATCGAGCGGGTAAAACGTTTCAGCTACGCCTAATTCGTCCGATGCCAGAAAGCTCTCACACAGGGGGGAAACGCCAAGGTCGACAAATGGATGCAGCGTTCCGCCACAGGATCTGCAAGCATAATGACCGTCGGTAACAGGGCTGATTGCCATGGAAATCTCACTAACCACCTTCTAAACTGTGCATATCAGAGGCGAGGCGGCAAGGGGGAACACATCTCTGTTTTCAAATGGTGACGAAGACTGGCCTATATCCCTACTTTCCTCGGATCTTCAGCGCGGCTTCGGACTTATTCCGTCACCCCTCGATCGGGCGGGGGTGGCGTGCGGATGGCAGGCCATCGCGGGCGCTTGGCCGCGCCGGCTCTAGGCTTGCCCCGCCAACGATGATGAGACAACTGCCCCCGGGAGTTTAGACCCGAAGGCGCGGAAGGATCATTTCGTTTATGCCCATGCCCCCCACACAGAACGATGCCGAGGCGGGTGCCGCCGCGGCCGGAGGCCGACGGTCGTGGTGGCACAGAGGTGGCCGGCCAAATTCGGACAGGCCGATAAGTGGAAAATCTGCCTGAGAGCGGCGAGAATGCCGCCTATCAGGAGCGACAATGGCAAGACGCGCACGACGGACGCACAATCCGGC
>JBEKLE010000023.1:0-32917 GCA_050010355.1 Rhodopila sp.
CGTGGCCCTCACGCCCATGACCGCCGGCCGCCAGGTCGTGGAGGACTACCGCAGCACCGGCCTGTCCCTCCGCCGCCACCCCGTCAGCTTCCTGCGCCAGGACCTCACCCAGCGCCGCATCGTCCGCTGCGCCGACCTCGCCACGATCCGCGACGGCAGACGGGTGGAGGTCGCCGGCATCATCCTGGTGCGCCAGCGCCCCGGCAGCGCCAAAGGCGTGCTGTTCGTCACCATCGAGGACGAGACCGGCCACGCCAACCTCATCCTCTGGCCCGCGGTGTTCGAAAAACAGCGCCGCCTGGTGCTGTCCGCCAGCATGATCGCCTGCCGCGGCAAGTTGCAGCGCGAAGGCGAGGTGATCCACGTGGTCGCCGAACACCTGACCGATCTGTCCGCCCTGCTGCGCGGGGTAGGGGAACGCGACGAAGACTTCCCCGTGCCCTATGGCCGCGGCGACGAAGCCCGCCATGGCAGCACGCCCGACCCGCGCGAGAAGAAGATCACCGACCCCCGCGACATCTACGCGCCGGATCTGCGGATCGTGCCCGCAAAGGGCATCAAAGTGCCCACAAGGGATTTCCGTTAGGTGCCCTCGCTCTGCGTCACGACGCCGGACAGGACAAACACGCCCGCCCCTGTCAGCGGCGCCACCACCGGCGGAGGTGATGACGCGACAGACACCATATCGGATTGCCCGCCGGCCTGGCTGACCGCGCCACGGGCCAAATGAGACGTCAAACTCGCGATTTTGTGATAGCGACAGCGGGCATCCGCTGCCGCCTCGGGCCGTGCAGAGCCTGCAATCGACCAGAAACGCATGGCGTCCGTCCAAAAATCACTGGCATCCGTCCAATTGATAAACAGTGGGAAACCTCTATGTTGCACGAAGATGCAGGCAACGTTGCATCCCAACCCTATCAACTTTGAGATCAGGAGTTCGTCATGAAGACGCTTCGCCTATCAGTTATTGCTATCGGGGCCGGCTTGCTGATGGCCGCTCCCGCTTTCGCCCAGACAACTCCGGAAAAGCAGAAGACCCAGGACGGCGGCGGCCCCGCCGTGGTCGGACCGGGCAGCGCAGCCTACAAGCAGAAGACCCAGGACGGCGGCGGCCCAGCGGTGGTCGGACCGGGTAGCGCAGCCTACAAGCAAAAGACCCAGGACGGCGGCAGCCCCACGGTCGTTGGATCGGGCAGCGGAGCTTACAAGCAGAAGACCCAGGACGGCGGCGGCCCAGCGGTAGTCGGGCCGGGCAGCGCAGCCTACAAGCAGCAGACCCAGAGCCTCTCGCACGGCGATGTGCCCGTGGGCGTGGCGAAGCAGAACTAAGACCCCGATACAACCGTTTCCAGCTCGGGTTCCAACCGAACCGGGGCTGGAGCGGCGACTATCAAAGCTTTCACCTTTCCCTCGTTAATGACTGTCCAGATCGCGAACGGGAGCGTCGAATGCCCACCATCACTTCCATGAGGCGGGTCCGTCGCGCTGCGGTGGTCAGTTTGGTGGCCTTGCTTGCCGCGGCAGCCCCTCAGGGTGGCATCGCCAGGGCGGAAACCGCCCCCATGGAAATCTCTTCGGTCGTCGCCAAGGTATCGCCGTCGGTGGTCCGCATCATCACCGTGCGACCAGCGAAGCCGGAAGAGGACAAGACCGACACAAAGGTCGCGACCGCGGCCGGCTCGAGCTCAGACAAGTCCGGCGCCTCAGCTGAATCGAGCGCGGATCAAATGAGCACCGCGATCGGTTCCGGTTTTATCATCGATCCAGCCGGATACATCGCGACCAACAGACACGTCGTTGAGGGCGGCTCATCAGTGTTCGTGATGACAGCCGATGGCGAGCGTTATCAGGCCACAGTCGTCGGTATGCCCGGCACAGTCGATATGGCTCTGCTCCGAATTGACGCCAATCGGCCATTGAAGGCTGTAACGTTTGGCGACAGCGACAAAATGCGGGTCGGCGACGCCGTTATCGCCATCGGCAGTCCGTTCGGGTTCGATACCAGCGTGACCTCCGGCATCGTCAGCGCCATTAACCGCGACATCATGGAAAGCCCCTTCGACGATTATATTCAGACTGACGCGGCGATTAATCACGGCAATTCCGGCGGCCCGCTGTTCAACATTCATGGCGAAGTCATCGGCATGAACAGCGTGATATTCTCGCCGAGCACCGGGTCGTCCGGGCTTGGCTTCGCATTGCCGTCAAATGAAATGCGCTTCGTATTCGGTCGCCTGATGAAGCAAGGCGCAGTGAAAGCCGGCATGTTGCCGATTCACACTCAGCCGGTAACCTCGATGCTCAAGCAGGCGCTCGGTGCCCCCGACCTAAGCGGTGCCCTGGTTACCTCGGTGCATGATAGCGGCAACAAAATGATGCACGGCGTCGTCAAACCAGGCGACGTCATCATGTACTTCAATGGGGAAAAGGTCTGGGATCCACGCGACCTCGCGCGTAAGGCAGCGCAGGCGCCGATCGGCAGCGATGCCGTCTTGGGGCTGTCGCGGGGCGGCGTCCATGAGACGGTCCATGTGGAAATTCATGAATGGCCCGAGGCCAAGCCGATGGTCCTCGCCGAAAACGGCCAGAAGCACATCGGTTTGCAACTCGCAGCCGCCGAGGTTTCAGAGGGTAAGTCGGTCGTCACGGTTGCCTCGGTCGATCCGATGGGAACGGCTGCCGATAGCGGTATTCAGAAAGGTGACATTATCCTCGAAGTCCAGCAAATCCCCGTCTCAGACCCCGACCAGGCGCTGAACATTTTTCACACCGAGATGTCACAGAAGCACAAGTTCGCGGCGGTCCTCGTCGAACGCGACAAGAAACTGAGCTGGATGCCGCTCGCTATCCCCCATTAGTTCAAGCCCATCCGGGTCCCGGCCCAGCCGGCCGCTCAAAACACGACGTCGGTGGGCCACAGCAACAGTCTCCCGGCAGCAAAGACTACGCACCTAAATGATTCAACCCACGGCAAATCGATATCGGATCATTCGCCGAAAAGTATCCGCCGGCCGCAGCAAAGTAGATGGGAAGTTTGCATGGTGCGGAGCATCCGGAAAGTCTTGCGGCTCCAGTGCCAGTCCGGCCGATTGGCGGTAAATCAGGTTCTCATGTCCGGCGAACGCACCGCTCAGTTTATTCCCTGAATAGACCTGCACCCCCGGCTGATCGGTATAAATCTCCAGCACCCGTCCGCTCGCCGGATCGCGGACCCGGACCGCGCACCCAGCAGCGGCCGAAGCATCCAGGACGAAACAGTGATCATACCCCAGGCCAATGAACAATTGCGCTTCGGGCTGCCTGATCCGCGAGCCCAGTAAAGCCGGCGTCCGGAAGTCAAACGGCGACCCCGCAACCGGCCGGATTTCACCGGTCGGGATCTGCGCCGCATCCGTCGGCAGGAATGCGTCAGCCGCGATGGTGACCTCGTGCCCGAGCACATCGCCGTTCGCGACGCCGCCCAGGTTGAAATACGGATGGGCACTCAGGTTGATGACCGTCGGCTTCGTCGTCCTCGCCTCGAAGCTCAGCGACAGCCCGTCCACTTCCAGCCGATAGGTCGCCCGCACCGTGACCTCGCCCGGAAAACCCTGGTCGCCATCGGGACTGACAAGGGTTAGAACCAACGTCGGTTCCGGTTCGACGCGCGATTCGCTCACCGTCCAGAACACCCGGTTGAACCCGATCGCACCGCCATGCGCCGTGGCGTCGCCGTTGTTCTTCGAGAGCCGGTAGGTCTGCCCGTCCAACTCGACCGCCGCGCCCGCGATGCGGTTGGCGTATCGCCCGAGCAGGCAACCGAACGAACCACCATACTCGCTGTACGCAGCAACATCCCCGAAACCCAGCAGGATGTGGCCGCGCTGGCCGTTCCGGTCCGGGGTTTCGATGCTGACCATCCGGCCGCCAAAATCGGTGATGCGCACGCGAAGACGCTCGTTCTCGAGCGTGAACAGCGTCGCGGCGCGTCCGTCCGGCAACTGACCGAAGGGTTCCGATGGCAAAGCTGCTGTCATTTCTCTTCCTTCAGCGGCACCATGTCCGCGGGATCTACTGCTGCATCGGCGGGTTAGCGCCAGCCGTGCCAAGCGCGACAAAGTTCGCGGTCACGGGGCCGCGAGTGCCGCGACGGAAAACCGTGGTCGCCGCGAGCGTCAGTGCTACCATCCGCTGCATCCTGCGTCCCTCCGCGTAGCCGTCTGCCGCCGCGCCTTATACGTTCAGCGATGAAGAATTCGCCATCAGGAGAATGTGAATGTCCAATCAGCCGCGCGCCTGACCGGCTTCGCGCGTTCGCGGCCTGATCTATCTGATCGTTTGCCACAGGGGCCCATCCATCCTAGAGCGCGTCCAGGTGAAGCCGCACGCCCGTCCTTGCCTCCGAGACGGTTACTCCGGGTCCGCTCGCTTGCGTCCCTTTCCGCCGCGCCGCCATCACGGCCGCCAGCCAACATGTTCAACCAATCACCCGGGAATGCGCACCATCATCGACGAAATCCCATGCACAAAACTGGAGTAAACCCGTTTCGGCTCCCCCATCAGTTCAATGAACGGAAAGCGATTCATGATCTCTTCCCACAGGATCGTCAGTTGCAACTCGGCCAACCGGTTGCCCACGCAACGATGAATCCCAAATCCAAACGACAGATGCTGACGCGGACGTGCTCGGTCGATAATGAAACGATCAGCATCCTCGATCGCCTCCCCGTCGCGGTTGCCCGAAATATACCACATCGCCAGCTTCTCGCCCGCCCGGATCGTCTTCCCGCCAACCACGGAATCCGCCAGCGCGGTGCGCCGCATATACGCGATCGGCGTCTGCCAGCGAATGATCTCCGGCACCATGTTCGGGATCAGGCCCGGATTTTCCCGCAGCTTCCGGTATTCGTCCGGATGCTTGTTCAGCGCCCACAATCCGCCGCTGATCGAGTTGCGGGTCGTGTCATTGCCCCCCACGATCAGCAGCACGCAATTGCCCATGAACTCCATCGGGTCCATGTCCCGAGTCGCCTCGCCATGCGCCAGCATCGAAATAAGATCCGAACCGCCGGGCACGTTCACCCGCTCGTTCCACAAATCCATCATCGCCGCGGCCATCTTCCTCAGTTCGGTGAATCGTTCTTCTTCCGTCGTCACCAGCGCGTTGGGATCCTTCAGATTCGTCGTCGCGATATTCGACCAGTAGGTCAGGTCCCGCCGCCGCTCGAACGGGTAATCGAACAACGTCGCGAGCATCTGCGTCGTCAGTTCGATCGATACGTGCTCGACCCAGTCGAACGTTTCGTTTCGTGGTAAACTATCCAGGATCACGCCGGCCCGTTGCCGGATGATGCCGGCCATGTTCGCGAGATTGCCGGGGGCAACGATCGGCGCCACCACAAGACGTTGCACATCATGTTTCGGCGGGTCCATGGAGATGAACATCGCAAGCCGGTACTGCGTTTCCTGATCCAGCAGGGTGATCCCGGACGCCGAGGAAAATACCTGTGGATTGGTCTCGACCTGCATGATGTCCTTGTATCGGGTGACCGACCAGTACGGACCGAATTGACTGTCCGCGGTGAAGTGCACAGGATCGTCACGCCGAAGCCGAGCAAACCAATCGGGCCAGACGTCATCTTGGAAAATTCGAGCGTCCGCGATATCGATCTGATCAAGCGGGATGGTCCAGGGATCACCCAAAACTTCGTGTCCCGCTGGCGCGTCCATGATACTCTCCGTTTTTCTGGCGTTATCCACGGTACAAGGGCGCGCTGGGTGGCGCAATCAGGCTTGGCGCGGTCTACCGCGTGAACCGCCCTCGTGCCCACCGGCACGCGCGGCCTGTGCGTACCGAACCGGAGATGTCACGATGCTCCCAGACGCCACCTTGCAAGAAGCTGAATCACTCCTCGCCGCCTGCCGGTCCAAGGGGATCATGCTGGCAACCGCCGAAAGCTGCACGGGTGGGTTGATCGCCGCTGCGCTAACCGCGATCGCCGGCTCCTCCGACGTGGTGGACCGCGCCTTCGTCACCTACTCCAACGACGCCAAGAACCAGATGATCGGCGTGCCGATGCCGCTGATCCAGGCCCGCGGCGCCGTCAGCGAAGAGGTCGCCCGCGCCATGGCCGAGGGCACGCTGGTCCGTTCCCGCGCCGCCATCGTGATCTCCGTCACCGGCGTCGCCGGCCCAACCGGTGCCACCGCGGAAAAACCCGTCGGACTGGTCTGGTTCGGCCTCGCCCAAACCGCCAAACCGGCCCGCGCCGAACATCAGGTCTTTCCAGGCGACCGCACCGCAATCCGCGCCGCCGCCGTCGCCCACGCGTTCAAGATGATCCGGGCCGCCCTGCAATGACCATCCCCGGCACGCTGCCGGCGATCGATCCGCTCACCGCGGGCGCCTGCTCCTGTCTTTCTTGCGCGCCAGACCATAGCAGGATCGCTCATCCGTCCTTATCTTCCCGCAGAAGGAGATCAAGCCCATGAAAGCAACCCTGAACGGCCACGTGATCGCTGAAAGCGACGACATCGTCGAAACCGGCGGCTATGCCTATTTCCCGCCCACGGCAACGCGCCTGGAATGGCTTCAGAAGGCCCCCAAGACCGCGTCCGACCACGCCTGTCCGCACGGCGTGCAGTTCTACGACGCGATGATCGACGGCCAGCGCTTCGAACGCGCCGCCTGGTCATACGAGAAGCCGCAGCCGAAGATGGAGGCAGTCCGCGACCGCTTCGGCTTCTGGAAAGACGTCAAGGTCGCCTGATCCCGCCGTTCCCGGCAAGCCGCCTTTCGGCGACGCCAAACCTACGGAGCAGAGATCACGATCCGGGCATGGCGCGCGATTCTGACCCGCCTGCCCGGACACTTGTCCTGCGTTCCGCGTTAAGCGCCGGAATCGGAGGGCACAATTCGGATGACGTGCTTCATGCTCGCGGCTGCGCCAGCGCAGGTCCGTGCGAAGGGTCTTGCCCGGTACAGCGCCACCCGACGCGGTAAAAAATGAGCCCGGGAGTCGATCGACCCTCCAGCCGGTCCCTCCGCGGTCTCGACGGCATCAACCTCCTGATGGCCGACGTGCGGGACGGCGTGGGCCCCTTCCTGTCTGTCTTCCTCAAGGGCTCCCAGCACTGGGACCCCGGAGCGATCGGCCTCGCCATGGGCGCATCCTCGATCGCCGCCGCCATCTGCCAGATACCGGCCGGCCTGCTGGTCGATGGCAGACGGGCAAAGCGGCTGCTGATCGCCGCCTCGGGCCTCATGGTGGGGCTCGCCTGCCTTCTGATCGTGCTGTTCCCCCATTTCGGGGCTGTCATAGCCGCTCAGTTGCTCCTGGGCTCCGCCTCCGCCGTAATCCCCCCCGCCATCGCCGCCCTCTCGCTCGGTCTGGTCGGCCGCCGCCTGCTCGACGCCCGGATCAGCCGCAACGAGAGCTTCAACCACGCCGGCAACTTCATCGCCGCCGCCCTGGCCGGAAGCCTCGGGCAATATTTCGGCAACAACTGGATCTTCTACCTCGTCTGCGCCTTCGCCCTGGCAAGTGCGGCGATCGTCACCCTGATCAATCCCAGGGAAATCGACCACGAACGCGCGCGCGGCGGCGAGGACCCCGCTCACGCAGGCCAGCCCCTTCCCTTCCGCGCCCTGCTCAGGCGCCGTGATCTGCGGATCTTCCTCGCCTCGGTCGTACTCTTCCACTTCGGGAACGCGGCAATGCTGCCGATGGCCGGGCAGGTGCTGGCCCAGACGCATCCCGGCGAGGACACCATCGCCCTCTCCGCCTGCATCATCGCCGCCCAGTTCGTCATGATCGGCGTTGCCTGGTGCGTCGGCCGGGCGTCAGCCAAAGGCCTCGGCCGCAAACCGATCTTCCTCGTGGCGCTTGCCGTCCTGCCGGTGCGCGGCCTGCTGTTCTCGTTCACCGCCAGCCCCTACGCCGTCGTCGCGATCCAACTGCTGGACGGCGTCGCGGCGGGGATCTTCGGCGTGATCTCGGTGCTGATCGCATCCGACCTCATGCGCGGGACCGGCCGGTTCAACCTGGCGCAGGGACTGACCGCGCTGGCGGTTGGCGTCGGCGCCACGCTCAGCAACGCCACATCCGGCTACGTCGTGCAATGGTTCGGCTATCCCACCGGCTTCCTCTACCTCGCGGCGATCGCGGTCTGCGCCCTGGCGTTCTTCGCCCTGCTGATGCCCGAAACCAGAGACGCCCCCGAACCGGCCCAACCCGCCGCCACCCAGCCCCCCGCCGCCCAGCGGAAGGCCGCGTGATGGACGGACTCGCCCTCCCTGCCTGGCTGATCGGCGGCCCCTGGACCATCTGGGGCATCGCCGCCGCCGCCACCGCCGGGGTGATCCTGCGGCCGTTCTTCTGGCCCGAGTTCATCTGGGCCGTCGCCGGCGCGGTGTCGCTGGTCGCGTTCGGTCTGCTGCCCGTGGCCGACGCCCTCACCGGCGCGGCCAAGGGAACCGACGTCTATCTCTTCCTGATCGGCATGATGCTGCTCGCCGAACTCGCCCGTCAGCAGGGGCTGTTCGACTGGCTCGCAGCCCAGGCCGCAAGGCACGCCAGGGGATCCGCGACCCGCCTGTTCAACCTGGTGTTCGCAGTCGGCACCGTCGTGACGGTCTTCCTGTCGAACGACGCGACCGCCGTGGTGCTGACACCCGCCGTCGCCGCCGTGGTGCGAACGGCCGAGGCAAAAGACCCCCTGCCCTACCTGTTTATCTGCGCCCTCATCGCCAACGCCGCCAGCTTCGTGCTGCCGATCTCCAACCCGGCCAACCTGGTGATCTACGGCAGCCACATGCCGCCGCTGCTGCGCTGGCTGCCGAGCTACGCCTTGCCATCGGTGCTGTCGATAGCCGCGACCTGGCTGGTCCTGCGCTGGACCCAACGAACGCAGTTGCGATCTGCCGTTTCCTCCGGCATCGAGCTTCCCGCGCTGGGCATCGGCGGCAAGCTGACAGCATTCGGCATCACCGCCACCGCGGCCGTGCTGCTGGGCGCCTCCGCATTCGACATCCCGCTCGGCCTGCCGACATTCCTCGCCGGTATCGCGACGGCGATCCTGGTGCTGCCATGGTCCGCCAGCGGCCCGCTCGCGCTGGTGAAGGATATCTCCTGGGGCGTATTGCCGCTGGTCGCCGGCCTGTTCGTGCTCGTCGAGGCGCTGGAGAAAACCGGCGTCACCCATGATCTGGCCACGCCGCTGGCCGATCTCGCGCAACGCTCGGCGACCGAGGCCGCCTGGCTGTCGGGCGTCGTGCTCGCGGTCGGCTGCAACCTGGTCAACAACCTTCCGGCCGGCCTCGTCGCGGGCCGCGTGGTGGAGCTCGCCAAGGTGCCGGAGCACGTGCGCGCCGCCGTGCTGATCGCGGTCGACCTGGGTCCCAACCTGTCGGTGACCGGATCACTCGCGACGATCCTGTGGCTGACCGCACTGCGCCGGGAGGGGCTGCGCGTCGGCGCCTGGGCCTTCCTGAAGCTCGGAGCTCTGGTGATGCCCCCGGCCCTGGTCCTCGCACTCGCCGGCGCGTTCGCGTTCAGCGGATAGGCGCAGAAAGGTCGCGTTGATACCGGTCGGTGTTTACGCTGACTGGAATGCGCGCAGGGTTGCCAAGCGGAAGCGGCATGCGGCTGCGCGCAAAATCAATGAGATACAGCCCACGATCACACCAACTCTCCGTCGGCGCCTTCCGTCATGCCGACGCAGGTCGGTGTCCACGCCCGTCCCGCGACTTATCAAAGGCATGTATGGCGAGCCCGCGCCCGCCATGACGATGATCAGAGACCGCAACTACCGGTGCCGATTGGTGCCGATGGGTCGATCCCACGCCCGGCCGGTATGACAACGGTCTGTCAACCATCCGCCGCTTTTGCGTGGTGCTTGCCCGCCATGCAGCCTGGAATGCGCGGCAACGCCTGCGCCAACTCCTGAGGCATCGGCACGTTGGCTTTGGTGCCGTTGTCCGACCGTTGCAGCCAGGATATGACGCCCATATCCGGCAGACCTTCGCTATAGATGTATAACCGTCCGGTATCGTCATATTGCTTGCATGTCCGGCCACCAAGGCCGAATGGCTTGTCAATGCCGCTCGTCGGGTCAAGAGCTGGGGTTGGCTGCGCAGACGCGCAACGGGACGCAACGACAACGGACAACATCAAAGCAATGAATTTTGCTTTCATCGAATATCTCAAAACACAAGTGGCACAGTGGCAGTCGTTTAGACTCCAAACATATCGGTATAACATCGTCTTTAGGATATCACTATCACCCGCGGCACGGCATTTCAGGTCCGGCGGTAACTGCCGTCGATGACGCTGGGGATATCGGATCGGCTCAGACCCAGATCCCAAAGTTCACGGTCGCTGAAGCCGTACAACACCGCAGTTTCCTGCCCCCGGCGCCAATATGCCGCCCATCGCGCAGCGGCGCGATGAAGTCCGGTTCGCAGGCGCGACCATCGCACGCCGGCAAAGCCGGTAGCCTGTTGCTGGCTCGGGGAGGCCAAGCAGGCGTGTCGAGATAGGTTCATTCATCCGTTCCTTCGGGCGTGCAGGCGCCAAGCCGGCAGTGGGGCGAAGGACGTTTCCCTTATAATACGATACAGCATAACGGATGACACCCATACGATGTCAAGACAATCATCATGCCATTGTAGGGCGCCGGTCCGGCCCCCCGTGTCATGGCCGGTTCGTCCCGGCCGACTGTCCTGTGCATAAACGGCAAAGACCGTTTCCAGTCAGACCGTTTCCGGCCGGCCGGCCCATACCCTCCGATCCGGCTGCAAGAAACACGCATCCCCATACGAGTGGAACCGATACCCCGCCGCCACCGCATGGGCATAGGCAGCCAGCATCCGCTCCCGCCCGGAAAACGCCGACACCAGCATCAGCAGCGTCGACCGTGGCAAATGGAAATTCGTCAGCAGGCGGTCCACAACCTTGAATCGGTAGCCCGGCAGAATGAACAGCGCCGTCTCGCCGGCGAACGGCCGCACCGTCCCGTCCGCCAGTGCCGCACTCTCCAACAGCCGGAGGCTGGTCGTCCCCACCGCAACGACCCGGCCGCCGTTGCGCCGGACCCGGTTGATCACCGCGGCCGTCTCGGCGCTGAGTTCGCCGCGCTCCGCGTGCATCCGGTGGTCGGCCACACGCGCCACACGCACCGGCAGGAACGTGCCGATCCCGACATGCAGCGTGACGTTGACCCGCCGCACCCCGGCGGCCTCCAGATCCGCCAGCAAGCCGGGGGTGAAGTGCAGCCCGGCCGTCGGCGCCGCCGCCGCGCCCACGCGCTGTGCGAACACCGTCTGGTAATCCGCCGCGTCGGCATCGGTCGGCCCGTCCGGCCGATGAATATAGGGCGGCAACGCCAGCGCACCGGCCCGTTCGAACGCCTCCATCAGCGCCGCGCCGCCCAGGCTGAACACCAGACCGATGCTGCCGTCGACGCTCTTGTCGGTGACCCGGGCGCTCAGCCCGTCGCCACCATCGATCACCAGCGAATCGCCGGCCTGCAACCGCCGCCCGTTGCGGGCAAGCGCCTTCCAGACGCCATCCGCGCGCGGCCGGTCCAGCGTGATACCAACACGCGCCTCGCCCCGCCGCGCGCGCAACTGTGCCGGGAACACCCGCGTGTCGTTCGTCACCAGAATATCGCCCGCCCGCAGCAGCGACGGCAGATCGCGGATCGTCAGATCACGCAATCCGTCGTCACGGACACTCAACATCCGCGCCGAGTCACGCGGCCGCGCCGGTCGCTGCGCAATCCGGTCAGGCGGCAGGTCATAGTCGAAGTCGGCAAGCGTCAGGTCCGAGCCAACGCCATCGCCACCCGTCATCAAAATCGAACCGCAGCCGAGGCAACGCCCAAAACCAATCGAGCCGGCTGAAATCGCCCGCCGCAACGTGCCCCACGCGTCATGGCCGGCCCTGGCCCGGCCACCCAGGACGTGCCGGCGCCGGATAAGATCCTTGCCAAAGCATCAATTCCTGCGCGCTGCCTGAACGCCCAGGAAAGCCAGAAACATCACGCACCCCAAACCCAGAACCGTCACGCACCCGAAACATCGTCTATCTGCGTTCATCCGCGGCTAAAAACCACTTCCTTGCTCCGCGCGGCACCAAACCCATCACCGAGACTGATAAGAAGAAATCTCCACCAGATTGCCATCCGGATCACGGCAGTAAACCGACAGGATCGGCCCCAGCGCACCCGCCCGCTCCACCGGCCCCTGCAAGATCTGCACCCCGTTGTCATGCAGGTGCCCGACAACCTCGTCCGGCGGCACCGCCGTAATGAAACAAAGATCCCCAGCCCCCGGGTCGGCATTCGCGCCGGTTGGCCACAATCTCACGTCGGCGTCGATCGGACGGAGGTTGATCTTCTGGCCGCCGAATTTCAGCGCGGTGCGGTTGTGCGGGCCGAAATCCTCGCGCTCCATCCCCAGCACACGCTGATACCAGGCCGCGCTGATCTCCACGCTCTCGACATTGAGGACGATGTGGTCGATCCGATCGATTGTGAAACGCATTTATCCCAGCCCGTCATAAAAATCATTTCCCTTATCGTCCATTACAATAAAGGCCGGGAAGTTCTCAACCTCGATCCGCCACACCGCTTCCATACCGAGCTCGGGGAACTCCAGCACCTCGACGCGACGGATGCAGTCCTGCGCCAGCCGCGCCGCCGGGCCGCCGACACTGCCAAGGTAGAAGCCGCCATAGGTCTTGCACGCCTCCCTGACCGCCTTCGACCGGTTGCCCTTCGCCAGCATCACCAACGATCCGCCGGCCGCCTGGAATGCCGCCACATAGCTGTCCATCCGCCCGGCCGTGGTCGGGCCGAAGCTTCCCGTGGCCATCCCGGCGGGGGTTTTTGCCGGGCCGGCATAGTAGACCGGATGGTTCTTCAGATAGTCGGGCAAAGGCAGGCCGCTATCCAGCCGCTGTTGCAGCCTGGCGTGGGCGATATCACGCGCCACCACCATCGTGCCGTTCAGCGACAGCCGGGTCTTCACCGGATACCTGGTCAGTTCCGTCCGGATCTCCGCCATCGGCCGGTTCAGGTCAAGCGCGACCGCATCGTCCCCAAGATGTTCGTCCGTCGCCTCCGGAAGATACTTCGCCGGATCGGTCTCCAGCTGTTCCAGAAACACCCCCTCGGGCGTGATCTTCGCCTTGATCTGCCGGTCCGCGCTGCAGGACACACCGATGCCGACCGGCAATGACGCGCCGTGCCGCGGCAGACGCACCACCCGCACGTCATGACAGAAGTATTTCCCGCCGAACTGCGCGCCAATCCCGATATTTCGTGAAATCGCCAGAACCTGCTGCTCCAGCGCCACGTCGCGGAACGCGTGCCCCGATTTGTCGCCGCTGGTCGGCAACCCGTCCAGCCACTTGGTCGACGCCAGCTTCACCGTCTTCAGCGTCAGCTCGGCCGAGGTCCCGCCAATCACGATCGCCAAATGATAGGGCGGGCAGGCCGAGGTGCCCAAGGTCTTCATCTTGGTTTCCAGAAACGCCGCCAGCCGTTCCGGCGACAGGATCGCCCGCGTTTCCTGGAACAGAAACGTCTTGTTGGCCGACCCGCCGCCTTTTGCAACGAACAGCAGCGAAAATTCGTCCGCGTGATGCTCGCCGGGCGCGGCCATGATGTCGAACTGCACCGGCAGGTTGTTGCCGGTGTTGACCTCCTCGAACATCGACAGCGGCGCCATCTGCGAATAACGCAGGTTCGTTTCCGTGTACGTGCGATGCACCCCCCAGGACAGCGCCTCCTCCTCATCGCCGTCGACCCAGACGCGCTGCCCCTTCTTGCCGAACACGATCGCCGTGCCGGTGTCCTGGCACATCGGCAGCACCCCGCCGGCCGCGATATTGGCGTTCTTCAGCAGGTCCAGGGCCACGAACCGGTCATTCGATGACGCCTCGGGGTCGTCCAGGATGGCCCGCAGCGAGGCCAGATGGGCCGGGCGCAGCAGATGCGACACGTCATGGAACGCGCGCACCGCCAGTTCGCTCAGCGCTTCGGGCGCGATGCGCAACACGGTCTTGCCTTCCACGGTCAGCGTGCGGACGCCCTCGATCGGCAGCTTGCGCCATGGGGTGGCATCCGCCGCCAG
Organism: Rhodopila sp.; assembly: GCA_050010355.1. Taxonomy (GTDB): domain Bacteria; phylum Pseudomonadota; class Alphaproteobacteria; order Acetobacterales; family Acetobacteraceae; genus Rhodopila. Next base: position 14,120 of record JBEKLE010000023.1, read on the forward strand.
CGGAAACATCGGCGAATACAGGAAACTGGCAGGCCGCTGAGCCGGGGAATCCACGGAACGGTCCTTTGGGTTCTGGGGTTGACGGTTAATCCTGAGGTGAGCGGCGCCGGAAGGCATCCAGGCTGACAACCTGACCCGGTTCCGCCTCCTTCGGCCTGGCCGCCGGCTCCGGTTCGGCCGCGACCGGTGCCGCTTGGGGCACCTCCGCCGCCTCCGCCGCCTGGAAGCGCAGGCCGTAGCGGATGTGCGGATCGGCGAATTCCACCACCGCATCCAGCGGAATAACCAGCTTGGAGGGCACGCCGCCGAACGACAGCCCAACCTCAATCGCCTGCGTCTGCCGGTTGAACCCCAGGTCCCAGAACTGGTGCTGCAGGACGATGGTCATCTCTTTCGGATACTGCGCCCGCACGCGCTGCGGGAGCTCGACGCCCGGATGATCGGTGCGGAACGTGATATAGAAATGGTGCCCGCCGGGCAGCCCCTTGATCGCGACGTGCTCGATCGCCTGCGCCACGACGTGCCGCAGCGCCTGTTCGATCCAGGTCTCATAGGGCAGCAGACTGTCCGGCCGCTGCTTCTGATCATCGTCCATCAGTGCCCTCGCCCTTGTCGGCGCCACCCATAGCGCGTACATGCCGAGCGGCAAAGAGGCTTGCGCGAAGCTGCCGGGCGTACGGTCGAATCCAGGTGTGCCGCCCCCGCGATGGATCGCCCCTTCCCTCTGCACGGGCCGTTCCGGATCATGCTGAAAATGGAGGAAGCGTGCGCGATCACGCGGTCGATCCCGACGCACCTTCAACGATCCACCAAGACCCACCGGACCGAACGGTTGCTCGCAACCCCGCGCCACGCGCCCCGCCGACCAGCCTTGAGTCCTGATCGTGAACCCAGATCGTCGGCCCCCGGCCGCCCAGCGCTCCCCTTTTGGACCCCGAAACAGCCGCGTGCTATCAATCCTCCGCATGCCGAACCCAACCACCAAACGCCCGCCCTACCCAACGGCCGCGCCCAACGGGATAGACCCGACTCGTCCCAGGCCGCTTTGATGCACCGCACCCCACCCGAGCCCGCGGATCACTGATCCATCCGATGTCGCGCATCCGCCTCCTCTCCGAGACCACCATCAATCGCATCGCCGCCGGCGAGGTGATCGAGCGCCCGGCCGCCGCCACGAAAGAACTGATCGAGAATGCGCTCGATGCCGGCGCGACGCGGATCGTGGTGAGCCTCGGCGGCGGCGGTATCGACCGGCTCGAGGTCACCGACAACGGCACCGGCATGTCGCGGGACGAACTGGCGCTGTGCGTCCTGCGCCATGCCACCTCGAAGCTGACCGACGAAACGCTGGTCCGCATAACAACGCTGGGCTTCCGCGGCGAGGCGCTGCCCTCGATCGGAGCGGCCGCCAGGCTGCAGATCACCTCCCGCCCGCCCGGGGCCGACCACGCCTGCATGATCGCGGTCGAGGGCGGCCACGTCGCCGCCGTCGCACCCGCCGCCGGTCCGTTCGGCACAAGGGTGGTCGTACGGGACCTGTTCTTCGCCACCCCGGCGCGGCGGAAATTCCTCAAGTCCCCGCGCATCGAATCCGAACACGCCGAGGCGGTGGTCCGCCGCTTGGCATTATCGGCACCCGGCGTGGCGTTCCGCCTCGAACTGGACGGGCGGGTAGCGTTCGAAGCCCCCGCCCAGCCGCGGATCGAACGCGTGGCCGCGCTGTTCGGCGCCGAGGCCGCCGCCGTCATGCTGCCGGTCGACGCGGCGCGGGACAGCCCAACCGGGCCAGACCCAGCCGGACCAGACCCAACCGGCCCCGACCCAACTGGCCCCGACCCAACTGGCTCCGGCCCAAACGGCGCGCTGCACATCAGCGGCTACGTCTGTTCGCCCGCGGTGACCCGCGCGACACCGGTGGCGCAAACGCTGATCGTCAACCGCCGCCCGGTCGCCGACCCGGTGCTGCGGACCGCGGTGAAGGTCGCCTACCGCGACGTGATCGCCGCCGGTCGGCATGCGATCGTGGCGCTGTATCTCGATGTGCCACCCGACGAACTCGACGTGAACGTCCATCCGGCGAAAACCGAGCTGCGGTTCCGCGATCCCAACGCGATACGGTCACTGGTGATCGGCTCGATCCGGCGCGCCCTGGGTGCGGGCACCGGGCAGGTCGTCCCGATGCCCGCCTTCGGGCCGGCCCACGGCCCGGCTTCCTGGGGCCCGGCTTCCTGGGGCCCGCCTTCCCGGGGCCCATCATCCTGGGGGCGGCCGTCCTATCCCGTTTCGCCGCCGCCGTTATCCCTCAGCCCCGCCGGTTCACCCCGAACCAACCTCGCCGAGGCGCAGCTTCCGTTCATCGGCGCGCCCGCCGCCCGCCAGATCGCGGCACTGACGCCCTCGCCAGACCATCCGCTTGGCGCGCCCGTGGCACAGGTGCTGGACACCTACATCATCGCGGTCGCCGCCGACGGCTCGCTCGTGCTGGTGGATCAGCACGCGGCGCACGAACGCCTGACTCACGAAGCCATCCGCGCGCAGTTGCTGGATGGCACCGTCCGCAGCCAGCCGCTGCTGCTCCCCGCCGTTGTCGACCTGCCCGCCGCCGATGTCGCCCGGCTGGTCGAACGCGCCGAGGATCTCGCCTTGCTGGGGCTCGAACTCGAAGAGTTCGGCACGGGCGCGATCCTGGTCCGCGCACTCCCCGCACTGCTCGGGGCAACCGAACCCGGGCTGCTGCTGCGCGACCTGGCGGACGAATTCGCCGACATGGACCAACAAACCGTGCTGTCGGCGCGCCTTGATGCCGTGATCGCACGCATGGCCTGTCACGGCAGCATTCGGGCAGGGCGCAAGCTGGGGCAGCCGGAGATGGACGCCCTGCTGCGCCAGATGGAGAACACGCCACGGGCGGCAACATGCAGTCATGGACGCCCGACCGTACTGAAGCTGTCCCGGGCGGATATCGAGAAGATGTTCGGCCGGCGATAGTATCAGTCGGCGTTTACGCTGACTGGTGTGCGCGCATGGTTGCCAGGGGAGGCGACATGCGGCTGCGCACAAAATCAGTAAGGCAACGGCGATCGGCCCAGCCCGCTCAGTTCGCCAGCCCGATCAGTTCGTCGGCCCGCTCAGTTCATCAGCCCCGCCGGCCACGCCTGGCGCCGGCGGGGGACGAGAACGTCTCCCACATTCGTTCGCGTGCGTCGCCTGTGACCAGAATATCGACCAGCGTATCGGGCGCCACCACCTGTCCTGGCGGCAGTTTGCCCAGTGTGCCGACCCGATCCGTCTGCGCGATGACCAGGCCGCCGCTTTTGCGCGCCGCCCGCGCCACGGTCATCGCCTCCCCGGTCATCGCGATGTCCGCCGTGCCTGCCATGAAGGCCACCCCGATCAAGGCCACATCGATCGGAAAGCCGCGGAACAGCAGCGCGTCCTCACCGGCCGGGCGGACCAGGCGCACAAGCTCCTGCTGGGTTCGCCGGTTCACCCGCCCGCCGCCGTTACGCGGGTCCGCAAACGTACCCAGGCCGCTGCGGCTGAGATGGCCCGGCAGGCCGTCGGCGACATCGCGGAACAGCCGCTTGATAACGCCGGCCGGCAGGCTGTAGGCCTCGATCCGGTTGGCCGACGCAAGCGCCTGCAATCCCGGCACGGGATGCCACTGGCCGCCGACCACACGCCGGACCAGTCCCTCATGCGCCAGCAGGTTCAGGCCATGATTGCGGCCCTCACCCTGCGTCACCGCATAGACGATGGTCAGGTCGTTCGGCTCGGTGCGGACGGCGAACGAGTCCGCCAGCGCGGTCGCCAGGCCATCGCTCACCCAGCAAACCGCCACGGTGGCGCCGGAACGGATCAACGTCACCGCCTCCGCCGCCGTGGCGCTTTTCCAGTGTCGTGACAAACCGATCGAAGGCCCCGGCTCAGATGGCAAGGATGACATCGGAGGCATGCTCCCCGGACCGAAACCGGCCTAAGGCCGCGTTAGTAACGGTTACCCGGCAGGCGGGCGTTGACATCAGTGGGAACGCGGTCGATTTCCCGTCTACTCACGCAGATGTGGCATCACCGCGCCGCACATCAGCTGCAACGAGTTGACCACCCTTTCGTGCGGGATGCGCATGCCGCAATTCATTTCCGCCAGGATGCCGGACAGCCCGAGCGTTTCTTTCAGCGTCGCGAGCCGGTCGGTCACCATCGCCGGGGTGCCGACAACGATCTTGCTTTTCAGCACCTCCTCATAATCGATCGTCAGCAGCCGCTGGCCGCGTTCCGCGCGGTTTTCGATCGCGCGCGCGCCTTCCTGCGTGGCCGAGGCTTCGATCCGTTCGCCCAGATATTTATAGAAGAACATCACGCTCTCATGCGGCTCTTCACGAGCCTGTTTCTCGGTCGCGGCAATGTAGACCGGAACGCGCAGATAGACCTTGCCCTGCCCGGGATGCCCCGCTTCCGCCCAGGCCTCGCGGTACACCCGCAAGTTAGGCACGAGTTCATTCAGATCGCCCAGCCGCGTGGCGACGAAGATCGGTATGCCGGCCTCACCGCTTTGCTGAAAGGTGTCCGGGCTGTTTACGGCGATCCGTAGTTCGGGATACGGCGCCTGGTACGGTTTCGGCACCAGACAGATGTTTTCGAAATTATAGAACTGGCCGTGGAACGAGAACGTTTCCTGCGTCCAGGCCCGCTTGAGGATTTCCAGCACCTCGGCAAAACGTTCGCGGCTTTCCGCGTAGGAGATGCCGTAGGCCTGGTACGTGCGGGGAAACCCGCTGCGGCCGACACCGAAAATCAGCCGGCCATGGCTGATGTGATCGACGGTGGCGGCTTCCTCGGCGATGCGCAGCGGGTGGCACAGCGGCAGCACCTGGACGGCGATGCCGATCTTCATCCGCCTGGTGCGCATCGCAATAGCGCTGGCGATGTTGAGCGGCGCGGCAAGAACCGAGCGTTCAGGGGCATTGTGCAGTTCAGCCAGCCACATGACATCGAGGCCGGCGGCTTCGGCCTGGTCCACCTGCTCGAACGATTCCGAGAAAGCCTCGGCTTCGGTCTGCCCCGGCCGGCGCTGAAACTCGTGGAACATGCCGAATTCCATGGTTCGTTGTCTCCCTGCTCAACGGCAGCGTCGGCTGGTTTCGGCAAACCTGCAAGTCCGGGGCATGCCCCACCGCGCAGGCAGACAACGCCGGCCACGTTGACCCCAGGAATGCGCGGATATTTGGGCGCCGCCGCCGGCTTACGAGAGTTCCGCGATCCATGGCGACCCCCGCGGTTTGTTTACTTCCCGCAAGTTGCCGGGTAGGCAATCCTCGAAGTCGCGAACTCATCACCCAGAGAACCGGGCAAACGGTTGAGCAACATCCGTGACACCAAGGAGAAGCAGGATGATCGGGGGTGCACTCAAACGGTGGGAAAGGTCGGGCCGGCTCTTCATTGAAGTTCACATCGACTGAGCGTCCGGGACGGACACTGAGGCCTTGAAAAACGCGGCGGGCCGGTTGAAAAAGTCGCGTCCGGTTTTGCGGAAGAACGGTTTACGACCTTGGCACGAACAAAGCCACCGGATCACTTTACCCTTCGATACAACATACCCCGATAAAACACTTCTTTCGTATCGCTCACGCACGGGAGGCGTCCACCGGATGACCGATCGCCCACTTCGCATTTTGTGGATCGGCAAAAGGCCAACCAACGAGGAAGAAGGTGATGAGGTTGTCGATCGTAAAACGATTGCCGCCTGCCTGCAGCAGGGTCACCACATTGATCTGTTCCATCCCGCGCCGGTCAGCCGGTTGGCCGAGGTCGGCAATCTGGTCCTCGGCGTGCCTTATCAACGGGCGCGCTTCGCCACCCGCGCAAACATCCGCAACCTGCGCCAGATGGTCGGCGAGCACGATGTCACAATTTGCTCCTGGGAACCCTTCGACTGGCTGGCAACCGGGTTGCGGTCACCCACCATCCTGATCATCCACAATGTGTCGAGCAACGGACTGCTGAGCCTGTTCCCCGGCAATCCGCTCGCCGCACTGGCTTCTGCCCGGGTCCGGGCATGGGAGCGTCGGTGCTATCGCGCACAGAATTTCGCCGCCGTAGCCGCTTTGTCGAGACATGACCATGCATATCTCCAGTCGATCGGCGCTCCGAACCCATTGCTGCTCCCACCCGGTATGCCGCCGTGCATCCCGTTGGCCCCGGACGCGGCGGTGGTTGCCGAGATCGTGGTGTCCGGCACCTATGACTGGTCACCGAAGCGGCGCGACCTGATGGCGTTCGCGCGGGGCTACGCCGGTCGTCAAGGTCATTTCCCGGTTCGCGCCCATGACCTGCCACAGCAGGCCGCCGCACTGCTCCAGCCGCATCCCCTTCCCTCAGATCAGGAGAACCGCGGTGCGATCCGGTTTGGCCTCATCACCGATCGCTTCGAGGCGGGTCACAAACTTAAGACGCTGGCTTACATAGCAAACAACCAGATCGTCCTGTCGTTTGCTGACGTCGACTTCGACTTTGCGCACATCCCGGACCATGATTTCTTCATCCGCAAGGTCATGTCCGTGTCTGACGTTGCCACGCATGTCAATCTCATTCTGGCTATGCCCTCGTCCGTCCTGCGGGAGCGCTTCATCCGATTTAAGCAATCTGCCGCCCGGTATTTCACCTGGGAAGCCGTTGGGAAGACCCTCATCAACGCCGCTGAAAGCGCCGCCGCGGGTCGTCTGCCTTCGGTATCCTCGGACAGCGATCCTGCCTGGCCGCCTGCCGATGGTGGCCGAACGACCCGCTGACAAAAGTTTGGTCAGCCGCTGATCATGGCAATCAACGCGTCCTTTATCCGCCGCAAATCCGCCATGCCATGGCCAAGCCGGTCGCGCTGACGCCAGGCGAAGACGAACAACCCGCCACGCTGCCTCCAACTGTTCTCCCGGCTGGCACGAGCCGTCATCTTACGGTATTTGCGCCACGGGAAGTCGACGGCCGGCCCCTTTCGCAGCACCGGGGCGGTATCAAAAGTGACCACGTAGGCGAGCCGCGCCTGATCTGAATAATTGGGTCCGGCGTAATGTAAAGTCCGGTGGTCGTGGATAGTACATCCACCAGGCAGCAGCGGACATTCGACCGCTTTGGACGGGTCAAAATCGCCAACGCATTCCAACGCGTGAACCCGCGGATCACCGCCCAACGGGCGATGTTCAAGCACCGGAGAATTGTGCGAGCCGGGCACAAAGCTCATGCAACTGCTCTTCGAATCGGCCGGCGTCAGCGCCAGCCAGATACTGAGCTGACGATACTCGTACATCGGATTGCCGAATGCCTCGTCTTGATGCCAGGGTGTATGGCTGCCGATCCGTGGCGGCTTCAGAAATGAAATGTCGCCCCTTATTCGTGCGCCTTTCCCCAGTATCTGCTTTGCAATCGACAGCGCCACTTCGTAATATTCCGATTTCTTCAGTTCCGGCGCAAGCGAGCTTGGATTGATTATTTGTGGAAACCGTTGTTCCGACCCGTCATCCAGGCCCACCGCGTCAAATAATGCGCCTTCCTTGAATCCAATCTTCTGCTCGTGAAGACTAGAAAGCGTTGACCGGAGGCGCGTCGTCTCCTCCGGGGGGATCAATTCCGCTATCACTAAGAAACCATCCCGCTCATAAGCGGCGAGGGCTTCATCGGTTAGTTGATAGACCACTTACACCCCCATAAGTAACAGTGTTCGTCATAGCCTTAATTTCGAACATGTCAACCGAATGACACGCCTCAGGAGCGCAGGAATCCGCAGCGTCAAGCTGTATACCAGAACGCGCCAATCGAGCAACCTGCGGAAACTCACAAATTCGAGGCATAAACAGAACGAACTGGCTGCCAGGTGCGCCCCACAACGCTGGCAGCAAAGAAACCCAAAGCCGACACGACCGTGGTTCTCAAGCCTCGACCCTGCGCCGGTCGCGCCCGCCCAGCGACAAGGAGACCCACCCGAACGCCCTTGCGCAACACGCCGCGCTGGCGGCAGCTGTCGCCGGCATTGGCGACTTCGCGGCTGAAATTCGTCCCGGCCCAGGGATCTTACGGCAACGGGTCGCGTCGAAGGTCGGCTGCATGGTTTCCACAGCGGTTACGGACTCATCTTACTGTCGAAGCGTCAACGTCGTTGGTCACAACAGCGGTACAAAGAGCCTAAAGCGCCGTTCGCCGCAGCACTGTTGCGGGTGCGGGACGCAACCCTTCCGCCGCCGGGCCTTTCTGACGCAGAATCCGGCCAACTTAACCCGCTGATATCCGAACCCGCAGCCGGCTCGGAGCGCCACACCAGCCCCGGCTACGAGAGCCTCCAGCCAGCATCATCACGCAATCAATTTGTTGCGAACTCTTGTGCCGACGGCTTCGCCGGTTCTGCGGCAGCCGGGAACAATAAGCAAATTGTAACTAAGAGTAACTTAACCGAGACGCCCCGGGATACTCAGATCACCGCTCGACCGGCCTCGCCACGGCATCATACCTTCCCGGTGTATCGGGGTTCTGCGGTGTCGGGACTATGTCAAGCTTCGATAGACCGTAGCCATATTTGTAGGGCTTAGGTTCACCCATGATGTTCGGATTATCGATTGCCTGAGGGTTTGGCGTCGCAGCCGGTTTCCATGGGGTTAGCGGTTTCCACGGGGTTAACGGTGCCAGCGGCGCTGCCTGGAGCTGCGGCGCTGGCGGCATTGGTACGGCTGGACCCACTACGGGTGGCACACCTTGAGCAGGAGCAAGAGCCTGTCCAGGCCCTGCGGCCCCCTGCCCGGCCCCTTGGCCGCCCCCTTGGCCGGCGGCGCCATAGCCCGCCCCCTGGCCGGGCAAATAGGTCGGCGGCAGAAGCCCCCCCACCCCACCCGGAATATTCTGTGCGTACCCGGCCGACGCCGCGCACAATAGGGCAGCTCCCGTCACCAGCAATAAGCGTTGCGTCATCGCCGCCTCCAAAGTTCGCCCGATCGAAGTGAGAATAGTGCCCGCACCGCAACATGCAACCTCGATGACACTTATGACGCAAAGCGCAGGTGGGTGGAACTAAAGCGCAGGTGGGTGGAACTATAGATACTGAGTGCGATGCGAGGGTCGCCGCGACGATCCGCATCCACAGCCGTCCGCCCGCCATGCGCTCGCTTACGCGCCCCGCTCATTCGCCCGCGACGTTCGGTGCTGCCGGGAACAGCCAGCAGTGGAACCGCAGCGGCGAGGTCCGGTCCGGCACCAAACAATCAAAAATCGGTGATCCTGTGATCCCCCTTGAGATAACATTATCGCAACCTTCTCTGCTTTGGCTTGCTTTGTGACTATTGGGCAACAGCAAACGCGCCCGAGCGAGATCGTTGCCACATCCCGCCCGCGGCAGCCTGGTCACCCGGAGCGCTAGCGCCAGTCGCAGCCTTGAAGCAGCCCTGAATCCGCGAGCCAGGAGCCCTCGGCCCCGGTATCAGCGCCGGCCGGAACGACATCGGCAACTGCCTTGACACTCACCGGTGCTCGCCATAGCGTCAGACTAGCTTTCAGGCCCGCGAAGCGCGCTGTGGCCGGCCTGAAAATCCGGCTAAAATTATCTGCCCCGCCGTGAAAAACCGCAATTTTATCACCTCGGACCGGCACGGGATCTGTAAACCACGGAACAGTGAGGCAAAATATTTATTTGAACCGAACTCTGGCCGATATCCCGACCTTCAGCCGAAGCGACCCATTGGTTTCGGACCATGATCGACACGGCTATGCTATAAACGTGACACGATCTTTTGATTTGTTGGCGGGCGCAAGTATTCCTATCCTGGCGCTTCGTGGGATGGAGAGGGCTTCGGTGTTGTGAGTGACCTGATCACGATTTGTATCCCGACATATCGCCGTCCCTCCATGTTGATGCATTGCTTACATTCATGCCTCATGCAGGATTACCGTCCGCTCGAGATCGACATCAGTGACAATTCTCCCAATGACGACACACGCGCACTGGTGGAATCACTGAAGCTTCCTGACGGCGTCACCCTTCGGTATTGGCGCAACTCCCCCTCCATCGGGCCAGTCGAGAATCAGAAAAAACTGTTTGCCGAGGCCAGAGGCCGCCGCTTCGTCTGGATGAACGACGACGACGTACTGATCCGGGGCGCAGTTGGCGCTATGGCCGCTTCCTTCGATTGGGCACCCGACGTCATCGTCAGCTATGGTATCGAGCAAGTAATCAACGCGGCCGGGGAAGTTTTACTGGACGTTTCGGCACGGTGGAATGCTGAGCACAAGCAGGTTCCGGAACTAACCGGGTTGCGTCGTGATCTTCTTGTTTGTGCCTTCTGGAAGCAGATGCCGCATGTCGGCTTTCTCGTGCTGACCGAGGCCGCGAGAAAAGTCGGCATTCGCGACCGCTCTGAAGTGGGCCTTGCATCGGATACCGATTTCGCCATTCGCCTCGGCCAAACCTACAAGGGTTCAGCCCACGCATTCATCGATCGCGTGACCATTCAGACGCGCCTCGAACCCTCGACCCTCAGTCGGACCTCGCAGGACGTCTGCTGGAAGCTCTACGATATCGTCAACGCCATGAATGGCCTGTCCCCGGAAGAGACACGCGCGCGAGACCGCCTGCTCACCAGAATCGGCCCTCTGGCACTGCGTGAGCATTCCCTTGCGCACCGGCGCCGGGCCGCGTTGCGGATTATGCTCTCGAGTACATACCGGGAGCGAAGGGGGTTGATCAGAATGGTGTACTCCGCCGGCCTGATCGCCATGCCCAAGCTGGCATTTGCAATGCGAGGCCAGGTCAGAACCAGTCTCGACTGGTTGCCAGCCGCACCATCACACTTGACAACAGCAAAGCCACTCTCGACCTAACGATCGACTTCTGCAGTCGAAGAACGTTCGTGAAGAAGTGGTTGGACCTGCTTACGTGCGGAAATCGTAAGTGACCCCCTATGCCCGGGCAATCCCTCCTCGTCAGCGACCGCTCGGAGGAGTGCCGCTTTAGCGGCAAGTATCCGGCAACGGGACAGACCCGTCGGTGAGACATCCGGCATTCATGAGGACGTCACGAGGCAGAACCAGTCGGATGATGCATGATGCTCTCGCGCCTTCTTGCGAAGCGCGCTTTGGAGCTGACACAAATGCTTCACATCATCTACAGATCACATGGCGGAGATAATACAAAGAACCGGCCCGATTACTATAGCAAGCTACTGGCGCTTACTTCGTTCATCCGATGCGCCCAGCGGCTCAGCATCGGAGCCGCCGATATCTTCCTCAATGATGGACCGATTACCCAGGATCGGCTCCGTATTATGGAGAAATGGGGCGAAGTGGTGGCCCGATCGAATCTGGGTGCCCGGGGATCGATGCAAACCGCCCTCAAGATTCCGGCTCTGCGAGCCTGGCGCGATGATCACCTGGTCTGGTTTTCGGAGGACGACTATCTGTATTTGCCTCGTGCCCTGAATGGTTTGATCACCGCCACCAAAGCCTTTCCAGACGCCTCTTACTTTGCCCTCTACGCCATGTTTGGATCACGGATGCCGAACGGTGATCCGTCCACGGACCGCATCCCAAGGCAATGCTCGGAATCTGAAATCACGATCGTGCACGGTCGTCCATGGCGTCGTACGGTCAGCACGACATCGACCTTCGGCTCCAGAGTAAAGCCCCTGATTGAAGATCGATTGACGATGCAGGTCGCGATCAGGTCCGGGGGCGCCTGGGATCATACAACCTGCCTCATGTATCAGGGCCTTACGCCTTACCCGATGTCTTCGCTGCTGAATTCGCTTCTGGATCCGGCGGCAAAGAAACACTGGCTGCATCGAACAGGTATTTTCGGCGCGCGTATCGGCCTCAATCTCTATCAAGCCGTCCGCTCTCGAAAACAATCCAGTCGAAGAACTCTTGTAGCACCAGACCCCGCCCTGATAACACACCTGGAGACCAAATATTTAGCACTGGGAACCGACTGGCGCTCCTTTGCCAGAAGCACTCAACAGTGGATCAACTCAGGGTACTGCGAAACGCAGCAGGATTTCCTCCACTCAGCCATATGAAAGCGGACGTGAAACCACCGGCAAGCCCTTGGTTGCCAGCGGTCAGGTCGTCGCCCGCTCCACGATACGGAAAGGAACCAGCATCCTGTCGGCCTCGCCAGGCCCCTCGCCCGCCAAGCGCCGAAGCAGGAATGCAGCGGCCGTGCGACCGGTCCCAACGCCTTCCAGGCTAACCGTCGTGATAGGCGGCTCATTCATCGCGCTCAACTCCATGTTTCCGAAGCCGCAAACCGCCAGATGCTCCGGAACCGGAACGCCCTGCACGCGAGCCTCCGTGATGACCCCGAACGCCAGAAGATCCGAACTGCAAAACACCGCGCACCGCTCGTCAAGAACCGGGAGCAACGCCCGCAAGCCTTCGCGGCCGGCCGCTATCGTGCCGGGCGCAGGCATCGCCCGATCCATCACGACAGTCGCGCCGGCCCTGGTCACCGCCTCGGTAAAACCGCGAGCGCGCGTCATGGCCCGGGAGTCGCGTGCCGTCAGAACGGCAAACCGCTCGTATCCCTTCTCCAGAAAGAATCCCGCAACCGCGGCCCCGACCTGCGCGTGCTCGAACCCGATCACCATGTCGATCGGGCGGCTGGACACGTCCCAGATCTCGACCACAGGGATCCGCGCTTCAATCAACATCTGCAAAGCGGCAGGGCTGTAGCTGGATCCGGTGATGAGCAGCGCATCGGGGCGCCGACCAAGCAGCGCGCGGAAAAGCGCTTCGTCGTCGGTCTCGTCATACCCGCAGATCGACAGCATCACCTGGTATCCGGCGTGGCGCATGGAATCGGTAAACGACTGCACAACCTCCGCAAACATCGGATGCGCGATCGTCGGAACGATAGCCGAGACCATGCGCGATTTACGCGACGACAATCCGCCCGCGATCAGGTTGGGCACGTAGCCCAGGCGATCAATCGCTTCACGCACTCGGGCGGTGGTGTCCGGCGACACCCGGTCAGGGGTGTTGATCACCCGCGAAACCGTCATCGGTGCGACGCCGGCCGCAGCCGCAACGTCGGTGATCTTCACCGGGATGTTCTTTACCGGCGCGGCAGAAATGGCATGGGCTCGCACCGGTTCAAGCACGGCTTCTTCCTCGGTTGTCGTAACACCGGCTTCAACCTAGCGCGCCGCCGCCGTGCCGGCCAGGATTAGATGACAACACGTCCACGAATCATTTGCCAGGTCAGCCCCGGGTTGGGGGTCTGGAGCAACGGAACGGAATAGAGCAACATCGTGCGTTCAATCAGCAGGAGGAAACCGGCATGCTGAAAACCGGCGTATCAATGTTTTTCACCGACTACTCCATGACGCCCGGCGAACTCGGTCAGGCGCTGGAGCAGCGGGGGTTCGAATCCCTCTGGGCCCCGGAGCATTCCCACATACCGCTCAGCCGCAAGTCGCCGTTCCCGGGCGGTGGCGACCTGCCCAAGCGCTACTACGATGCCATGGACCCGTTCGTGACCCTGACGGCAGCCGCGGCGGCAACCAAAACGCTGATGGTCGGCACCGGTGTCTGTCTCGTCGCACAACGCGACCCGATCCAGACAGCGAAACTTGTCGCCTCGATCGACCAGGTGTCCGGGGGCCGCTTCTTGTTCGGTATTGGCAATGGCTGGAACCAGGACGAGTTGGAAGACCACGGCGTGAAATTCGCCGACCGCCACAAGGTCGCTCGGGAACGGCTCGAGGCGATGAAGGAAATCTGGACCAAGCCCAAGCCGGAATATCACGGCGAGTTCGTCAACTTCGATCCGATGATGGCCTGGCCAAAGCCGGTGCAGAAACCGCATCCCCCGGTGATCGTCGGTGGCGCCTTCCCCTACTCCGCCCGGCGCGCCATTCGTTACGGCGACGGCTGGATCCCCCAGGCCGCGCGCAGCGGATACAGCGAGATCGGCGACCTGATCCCGGAATTTCGGAGAATGGCGACCGAGGCCGGGCGCAAACCCGATGAGATCACCATCACGGTTTGGTTCCCGAAGCGTGAGCCGGATCTGATGAAGCACTACGCCGATCTTGGCGTCGAACGCGTTGTTTTCAACCTTGACTCGGATGGCGCCGGCAAAGTCGTTCCGGTAATCGACGAAATCGCCGAATTCATGCACAAAGCCAAAGCCTGAGGCTAGTGGTAAAGTTGCTCGCTCAAACAAAGAGATAGAGCGCACTGACTTTTTCCAGTCAGACTGGAAGCACTCTGGGACAGGGAGGCTGATGCGCCTCCCTCCCCCTCCCTGTCGCCACCAGTTCAAACCGCCAGCGTCTCCGGCGGCACAAAATCCCGCCATCGGTCCAGCGCTTCAGGCTGCTCGGCGTATCCCGTCAGTGCATCACCCGAGCGGCCGATTATCTCCCGGAATGTCAGATTCCGTTGCGAAAGAAACGAGTCCAGTTCGCTGATCACCCGCGTCAGTCCGCCAAACCCTTCGTGCATGACAATCGAAAGAAGCTCGGTCGCACTCGCACCGCAAAGCGCCATGCGCAAAACGTCACAACCCGAGCGCACGCCGTTAGTACCCATCAACGGCAGATGACCATGCGTGGCTCGGCGGGTCAGAGCCAGAAAACGGCAGACGATCGGCAACGCCCATCCGCCGCCATACGCGCCAGACGTTCCAAGCACAGGCAGGAACGTTTCCAGATCCGGAACCAGACCCATGAACCGGCCCATCATGCAGACCGCATCAGCGCCGCCGCGCCGGGCCGCCATTGCCAAAGCCGGAAGATGAGATGACAACCCGGTCAGTTTGACCCAAAGTTGCATCCCCTCGGTCGCTGCGCGAACCTGACGCACCAGGTCCTCCAGACGGTCCGGATCAGTTTCCTGCGTGATCGCACCCGGCGCCGCCTCCGACGCATGTGGCGCACCGACATTCAGTTCGAACACGCGCAAACCCGCCTGCCGCGCCGACGTCGCAAACGACATCGCACCCTCGGGTCCGGCGTAGACAATACTGGCGGCGACGAACCGACCATCCCGGCGTGCATCGCGGTCGATCGCCGCGATCGCGGCAAACCATTCAATCGTATCGCGCTGCATGAGGCCGGAGCGATTGAACAGCGACACCCCCTTCCCCGCCGTCGGCACGCCTGCCGCATCGAGCCGGACATAGTCGGCACGGTCAAGCTGAAGGCCGGCAGCCGGATTTTCGTTCACCGATTTCGCAATGACACCCGCGGCACCGGCATTCAGCGCTGCCCGAACGCCAGCTTCGGTCATTACGGGCTCTCCCGATCCGCAGATGACGGGATTCAGTAACCGAAACGACCCAATCGTAGTCGCGAGACGCGTCATCCTTCCTATCGCCGGCCAGTAGGCACCTGATTGAACGGCTTGCCTTTGTCCACACGGATATCGGAAGGCATCCCCAGTACTCGTTCCGCAATGATATTCCGAAGGATCTCGTCTGACCCCCCGGCAATCCGCGAACTCGGCGATGACAGCAAGGCCGCTTGGAACATCGCATAGGCCTCCGCCAGATCGTCGTCGACGACCAGACCGCCCGCACCCATCAGATCCAGACCATAACTCGCGATATCCTGCAGCTTGGACGCATTCACAAGTTTATGAATCGAATTCTCCGGCCCCGGCGTCTCACCTTTCGACAGCGCTGTCATCGTTCGAAACCGGGTAAACTTGAGGCCCTGAGACCGCGCATGCCACTCGGCAATCTTCTCCCGCACGGCACCGTTCCGGATCGCCGGCTTGCCGTCGATCCGCACCCTGCGACTGAGTTCCAGCAGGTCATCCACCTCGGGTCGTTGCACATCCCCCACGGCCAGCCGCTCGTTCATCAGCGTGGTCAGCGAAACCTTCCACCCCTGCCCAACGGCACCCAGCCGATGGCTGTGCGGCACCCGGACATCGGTGAAAAACACCTCGTTGAAATGCCGCGCGCCCGACATCTGGTGGATCGGCCGGATCTCGATCCCCGGCGACCTCATGTCGAGAAAAAAGAAGGTCAGGCCTTCATGTTTCGGCAGATTCGGATCCGTCCGCACCACGATGATGCCAAAATCCGACAGATGCGCGCCCGACGTCCAGATCTTTTGCCCGTTGATCACCCAGTCATCGCCAGCGCGCTCCGCCCGGGTGCGCAGCGCCGCAAGATCCGACCCGCCGGCGGGTTCGCTGAACAACTGGCACCACACTTCCTGCCCCCGCAGCGCCGGCCGGACGTAGCGATCAAGCTGCGCGTCCGAGGCATAAGTCATCATCGTCGGAATGCACATGCCGAGCCCGATTTCGTACAGCCCCCTCGGAACAACAAAAGCATCTTCCTCCTGGTTGTAGATCACCTGCAGGATCGGTGAGGCCTCACGCCCGCCAAACCGTTTCGGCCACGTCAACCCGGCAAAGCCCGCTTCGGCCTTTTTCGCCTGCCACGCCTTGCAGCGCTTCACCGCCTCGGCATCGATGCCGCTCTGCCGCAGCACCGGCCGCGCACCCGCCTTCGGTTGGGCATTGGCCGCCAGGAACGCGCGGGCTTCGGCCCTGAACGCGGCTTCTTCGGCAGTATCGCTGAAGTCCATGATCTGTCTTCCCTCAATCCGCATTACGGGTTTCGAGCAGATCGACCAGCCGGTCTTTCCAGAACGGAGCCGAACCGATCGACAAACCAAGCTGTTTCGATCGCCGGTAGAAGAGATGGCAGTCCACCGCCCAGGTGAACCCGATGCCGCCATGGATCTGGATGTTTTCCTTCGACGCCAGATGAAACGCCTCGGTCGCGGAAACCCTCGCCGTGGCCGCCGCCAGCGCCAGATCCGTCGCATCCGCACCCAGCGCCCAGGCGCCGTAATAGGCGTTGGACCGCGCCAGTTCCAAGGCAACATACATGTCCACAAGCTTGTGCTTGATCGCCTGGAACGACCCGATTGGCCGACCGAAAGCGAAACGTTCCTGAGCATAGTCACGCGCCATTTGCAGGCACGCATCCGCGCCGCCCACCTGCTCGAACGCGAACAAAATCGCCGCCCGATCCAAAACCCGCTGCACCGATCCCCAACCGCCGGAACCAAGCGCCTGAACCGGTGTCGCATTGAACTCCAGCCCGGCGTGATTCCGCGTCGGATCAAGAGTCTGCAGATCGCGCCGGCGCGCGTCCGTCAGATCCGCAATGAAAAGGCCAGGCTGGCGACGCTCATCGCACGCCACCACCACAGCGATATCCGCGATGCCGCCGTCCGCTACCGGCCATTTCGCGCCCGTCAGCCGCCCGCCAACGACCCGGGCATGGATTTCTCCCGGCTCAGGATTGCCGTTGCCCTCCGACAGCGCCAGACATCCGATCAGCGACCCGTCTGCGAGTTTCGGCAGATACTGGTGCCGTTGCGTATCCGATCCGGTCGACAATATCGCCTCCGCCGCCAGATACGCCGAGGACCCGAATGGCACCGGTGCAACCGCTCGCCCCATCTCCTCCGCCAGCACGCAAAGCCCTTCATACCCGAGACCCGCACCGCCGAACTGTTCCGGAATCGCCGCGCCTATCCAGCCCATCCCCGCGATCTCAAGCCACAGGTCCGCGGCATAGGTCTCTTGTCCGTCCAGGGTCCGCCGCACCACCGCCGGCGTGCACCGCCCGGACAGAAACCGCCGCGCCTGATCGCGAAGCTGCTTGAGGTCGTCGGAAAAGTCGAAGTTCATGATGCCACCCCCCTGACTCCGACGTTGCCAGCAGGACGGCCCCCTGTGAAGCGTCAGCCGCTTGGGCCGCGCTCAATGGCAGACGACCTCGTCGCAGAACAGAGTCGGTGACCAGTCCAGGTTGGGTACAGGCTGCGGTTCCCTGTGCGAACGAGCGCCCCGTCCAACCCGCAAATCGTCCCGAGACAACCGGGCCGCCCGCAGCACAAAAACCTGCCGGTCCGAAATCGAAAGCCGGTACACATTCGCCAGTCTCGCAGTTTTCATGTCCATATCAGGTCCCCTTTCCAGGCAACTGCTATCAGGGGAAAGGCACTTGGAATGTGACCGAGGTCATACAAAGTCCTCTTTTAGACCGGAATGAGGCGGCGATGCGGTTCGGGTGGCAACGTGATCCGGATCGGGTCGCCCGGACTGACCTCGCCATCAGCCACCACCACGGCCATCACTCCGGCTTTGCGGATCAAATTGCCGGCCTCGTCCCGACCTAGCGTAGCAGCCATCAGCCCAGGCCTGAAACGGTCCAGCTGTACACAGGGATTTCGTAGACCGGTCACGCGAACCGCGGCCGTCGCACCAATTCGCAGCACCGTGCCGGTCGGCAGACCCAGCAAATCCACGCCGCGCGTCAGGATGTTCTCGCCGATATCCCCAGGTCCGATCACAAAGCCTTGCGTTTCCAGCACCTCCAGCAGTTCCCTGTGCAGCAGATGCACCTGCCGCAGATTCGGCTGCGTCGGGTCCCGCGCAACGCGCGAGCGGTGTTTCACCGTCGTGCCCAGATGAGCATCGCCCTCGACCCCAAGCCCCGACAGCAGCCGTATCCACATCCGGGGTTGCTTGCTGAATCTGTGGGTGCTTCGCTGACTGACAGCTTCGACAAAACCCGACATCCGGTCCTTACCCTCGATCGCACCCATTCATTGCCAGAATGCCGATCCGGTGACGAGGGAACCGGAACCGGGGCGCTCAGACCCAGCGCAGTTTGCATCATTTCTCCATCGGCGACGATCACATGCCAAAGGAACTGTCCCGAGCCTACGGCATCGTCAAGAAGGCCGCGGCCGAGGTCAATTTGGCGGACGGAAGGCTGGCCCTAGTAGCCCG
>JBEKLE010000024.1:0-31439 GCA_050010355.1 Rhodopila sp.
GGGACAGCCAGGCTCGCGGCGACAACCGACAGCAGCGTGGCCACCGAGAAGCCGGCGCCGTAAACCGCGACGCCCAGCGGCTGGCTAAGCCGGAAGGTTGCCACGATCGCAAACAGCACCGCAAAATAGACCAGAGTCGCCACGCCGAACCCAAGCGCCACGCGGAACACTGTCGCCGCCCAGAGCCGGAATGCGCGCACTAGCCGGTGCTCGAGCACAAGTGGGAAGACCGCGCTGAGCGCGATCCCGATCTGTAGCATGCGTCGCCTCCCGCCCGCCGGGTCGGATCAGAGGCGGGCGTGGCGGCATTCAGCGCCGGAAAGATTACCAAAAGGTTTCCGGCCCGGCAGCAGGTGAGGGAAACCCCGCGAACGGCGCTTCAT
Organism: Rhodopila sp.; assembly: GCA_050010355.1. GTDB lineage: Bacteria > Pseudomonadota > Alphaproteobacteria > Acetobacterales > Acetobacteraceae > Rhodopila. The sequence goes on from JBEKLE010000024.1 coordinate 384, forward strand.
CGCCGACTCGGGTGCGGAAGGCATATTTCCAAACTGTCAGTACGAGTAGGTCGCCGTCTGCTGCAGCAGGCCACTCAGCGCGCTGAGCCCAGGTGTGTTGGCATCGAACGGATACTGCACCGTTACCTGCACCTGCGACACGCCGTAGAGACTGATCGGGTTGATGCAAAGATAGACCTGTGCCGGGTCAAGCAGCGGCGCGACTGTCACAATACCGGGCCAGGAATTCGGCCCGCATCCCGGCGCCTGTGCGGAATAGGGCCCGTAAATGATGGCCGAGCGCGCGGCCTCCGCCATTAGTGTCGTCATCGACTGGAGCGTGAAGAAATACCGCCCGAAATCGCACACGCCCAGCAGCAGGAACAGAAACGGACCCAGGACCAGCGCCACCTCCAGGCTTGTGACACCCGCATTGCCGGACCAGCGGCGCCGGCGCCTACTGCACACGCACGACATAGCTGGCCACGTTCTCGGTGTTGAGGGGAAGCAGGAACGGCGCGTAGGGCCGCGAGGCGCTCAGCGTGACGTAATAGGGCGGACCGTCGCCGGGTGGCGGCGACATCGCCGGGGCGACCACGGTCACCTGTGTCAAGCCCGACAGGGAAGCCGTGATCACCTGCGTGATCCCGCTGGTCTGGGTCGGAAACGACATCGCATACTGGCCGCCGGCCCGCAGCGCCTGCTGCAGCAAAAGCCGCTGCCAGACCGCGTTGCCGATGTCGTAGACACTCAGCATCATCGCGATCAGCACCGGTGCGATCAAGGCGAACTCGGCAGCGGCAACCCCGCCTGCGCCAAGCCGCACCGCCGATTTGAACCGGATGCGCCGCTTCGCCATCTTACTGCACCACCTGAACAGCCTGAACATTTGGCGTCGGGGTCGCGTAGGCCGCGCAACTGGCGCCGAACTGCGTGGTGGCGAGGCCGGGATACTGTGCATTCGAAGGTCTCGGCGGGACATCCGCTGCATTCAGGTAACCCAGGTTCAGATAGCCGGCCAAAAGGATGGAGCAGTCCGGATCAGTGCCGATGTTCGCCGCATACCAGACATAGGCATTGGGAAAATACATGCCGCCATTGAGCAGGGTGTTGCCGATACTGTCGGCAATACTCACCGCCGGCGCGCTGCTCGAATCGCTGGGCGGGATCGGGAGCGTGGGACCGGCGCGGTAGAACAGAATGCCATCAAGCGACGGCGAGACGCTGTTGGAGGCCGGCGCGCTGAGCAGGACTGTCGCGCCGGTCCCGCGCGGGCACGACGCTGTCACGGCTTTCCCGCAGATCGTCAGGCTCCCCGCGGGACTTCCGGTGAACAGCAGCGTCACGCCTTTGGTGCCGGGGCCGGCGCCGGGGTTGCCGGGGCTTCCGTCCGCATTGTCGCACGGCGAGGGCTGCCCGGCGCTGATGATGCACTTGACCGTGCCACCTTGAATGGTCAGCGAGGACTTGACGAAAAAGTAGCTGCCGGGCGTCAGCGTCGCCCCCGACCCGATCGTTATGTTCATGTTGTAATAAGCGCACGGGCCGGAGGCCGGCGCGCAGGTCACGCCGTTATCCCCTGTCGAGGGAACCAGGGATGATCCCGCTTGGATCGATACCGCTGTCGTAGCCGGCCGGCATCCCATGCTCTGACCCGCGGGAACGATGCACGTGATCCCGGACGACGAGGCCGGCAGGCTCAATGCATCGATCGCCGTGAAAGGGTTGGTTGTCGGCGGCTGATAGGACGCATACGGTCTCAGCAGGCTGTATTGCCCGCCACCGGTCAAGGGCGGAACATTCGGACAGGTACTGGCGCAGTCCCCGGTAGTCGTGATGCCATAGGCGGCGATCGTCGCGCCGTTTGAAACGATCACCGCCTCGGACGTGTTGCCGGCGCCAGTGCCGGCGTAATTGGACGCGTAGTAGCATGGACCGGCGAAATTACTGCCGTTCTGCGCCTGCGTGATGATCAAAGGGCCAGTCAGTGACAGCGCACACGCCGGATAATTCGTCGGCCCAACCAGTCCCACCGCCGTCGCTGTCACCGTAACCTTTTGGTTGCTGAACAGGCTTGCCAGGACTGAGGTGAAAGGGACACTGATCTGGACCTGCGTGGCGGTGGCATTTGTTGCATAGGTGGCATTCGGCGGATTGTAGTTCGCAGTCACCGACAGCGGATTATAGCTGTAGCCATTGAGCGAAGCGAGCACGACGGTATCTTTCGCGGCCGCTTCGACGCCGCCTGTGTCAGCGCCCGAATACGCCGCCAGCGCCCCGGCGATGGCCGCGGCGTCGGCGACGTTGGACGCCTGCGAGCGCGCCAGGTACCAGGTGCCGACCTCGGTCCCAAGGCCGACGAAACCCAGCACGGCGGTGGCGCTCACGGCGAAGATCAAGGCCGTGACACCGCGCCGGGCCGCGGCCAGCCCAACCGCCCGTCGCAGCAGGCCGTGCCGCATCGTCAGAAAAATGCCTTTGATGGGTCCCATTTCCGGGCGTTCAGCCCCGGCGCCGGAGCAATGCACCAAGCGCCGCAAGGCCGCCGGCAAAGATGCCGACACTGTCCGGCTCGGGCGCCGGGGTAACACTAAAGGTCAAGGTAAACAGGCTTGAAGGGCTGCTGACGGGGGTGGAAGTGAGTGAGCTGTTATCCGCGGGAAAACCGAGCGCGCCAGGCAGGGCGTCCGGTTGACCCTCGTACTGCTCCAGCAGATCCGTCACACCAATCGTGAATGTGCCGTCGCCATACTCGGTCGCGGAAATCAAGCCACCACCTAACCCGTCCTGACCAACCACAGATGTGGTTCCAAGACTGACCCCCGTGCTGCCGTTGACGAGCGTGACATCCCAGATCGAGCCGGCCGATTGCAGGCTCAGTCCGCCACTGATGCCGACGGACAGAAGATAGTTGCCAGGCCCCGCGCTTAAGGCCATCCCCGTGATCAGGCCATTCGCCAGCGTCCCGACCGTTCCGTAAGTGAACGAGGGACACGGGCTTGTTCCGGGCACGCACAGGCCGCCGCCGGTGCCGGTACCGCCGCTCAAAATGGTCCCGGGCGCCGCTGGCGTCGCCGAATCCGTCTCATAGTAGAACGTGGCCGCGTGGGCTGATGCCATGGTGAGCAGAAGCGCCAGGCCCGGGGCGGCTGGACGAAGCATGTTCGAAATCCCTACCTTCGATCTGATATAAAAACCATACCGCCTCATTCACGCAAATAACGACAACAATCCCGCCGGATCGATAAGTTTTCCACCAGGGTATTGATCAGGCAGCATGTCCACCTTTGGCTGTCGTTACTTGTACGTCAGTTCGTGCCGATCCCGCGCGGCTGTCCAGGCGCCCCCCGGTTGATCGCCTCCGTCAGCTTCGCCAGATCGGCCGGTTCGATGTGCGTCCCCAGCAGGGCATGGGCATCCTCGGCTCGGCCGCTGGCAGCATCCATGATCCCGAGGTTGGTCCTGATCCGCTCCGGCAGCCCCAATCTCTCCCGGAACGGCGCCAGAACCTGCGCCCCCGCCGCCGCCTGGCCAGACAGCAGCAGCGACAACGCAAAGTCGTTGCTGATCGTCGCATCCTGCGGCGACAGCCCCAGCGCCTGGCGGTAGAGCGCCTGCGCCTCGTCATGCCGACGCAGAATGTCCAGCGCGACGGCCTTGTCGGTCAACGCGCTCACGTCGTCCGGTTTGCTCGCGAGCACGCCTGACAGGGTCTGCAACGCGTCCTGCGGTTTGCCGGTCATCACCTGGATCGCACCCAGGGTCCGCAGCAGGTCCATGTCCTTGGGGGCGCTCTTGAGACGGCGGACCACCAGGCCCTCCGCATCCTCCAGCCTGCCGTTGCGTGCCAGACCCTCGGCGCAGCGAAGCTGAATCGCCGAGTCGGCCGGCGCATCGTTCGCCGCCGCGAGATACATCGAGACCGCGGTCTGCTTGTCACCGGACGCCTCGGCGGCATCGGCAAGATGCAGCCGTGACGATACCGACAAGGCATGGTCCTGCCCGTCCACGGGTTTCGTCGCACAACCCGCCAGCAGCCAGCACGCCGCCAGTGACGTCAACACGATCTTACTACTTGCCAATCTGTTCGCTCCGTCTCGGCACCCATCGGTGCCCGGTGAATCCGTCAGTCGTTTCGGTATCGCAGCACGCAGGATCAGTGCCTTCCCAGCCCGTGCAGCGTGTCCATAAGCTGCAGCATCGCCGGTCCGGTCAGAACAATGATCAGCGTCGGCATGACGAAGAAAATCAGCGGCACGGTCAGCAGCACGGGAAGCCGCACCGCCTTGGACTCAAGGGCGACCATTCTCTCCCGGCGCAGATCGATCGCGACGGCGCGGAGCGCCTGGCTGAGCGGCGTGCCGTAACGAACTGATTGCGCCAGCATCGCGGAAACCCGCCGCGCGCCCTCGACCCCGGTCCGTTCGGCGAAATTGCGGAAAGCGTCGCGCCGGTCGGGCAGCACCCGCATGTCGTCCAGCAGCTTGCTCAGTGCCAGAGCCATCGCCGGGTTCGAATTCGCGATCTCGAAACTCACATGTTCCAGTGCACTTTCCAGCCCCATCCCGGCCTCGCTGCAAACCACCAGCAGATCGAGCGCGTCGGGCACCCCGCGACGGAGTGCCGCGAGATAAGGCCGGCGCAGCAAAGTGATGATCCAGTCAGGACCCAGCAATCCAGCCGGAATCGCCAGCAGGATCAGCATCAGTTTCTCCGCGGTGGAAACGCCCGCCGCCTCGGCGTACAGGACTGCCGCCGAAGGGATCGCAACTGCCAGAACCACCTTCACGCCCAGCAGAACAGGCAACACCCCGCGTGGCCGGAAGCCGGCACTGGCGATCATGCCCTCGAGCGCCAGAATATCCCGCTCCGAGTAAAAGCGCGTCCGGCCGCGCACCATCTCGCCAATCCTGAACAGCAGGCGCCGAAGCGCACCGGTGATCGTTACGTCGGGCTCTGCGATGTCGGCGCCGGTCAAACCAGCCAGTGACACCACCCGTTGTTCAAGCGCCCGTGCCGCCAGGCCGCGCAACATCATGATCACCGCGAGTCCCGCGACCATGACGGAACTGGCAGCCAGCATCGCCGTCAGCAGGGCGCGCCCGTCGATCGATCCCGTGTTCATCAATCCCGTGTCGCTCCCCGGATCAGCGCCTGCATGGAAGCGATACCCAAAATTAACGTGACGATCCCGAACGAAAGCATCCGCACACCGCGGGGATCGTGGAACAGGACGCTCATATGCTTCGGGTTCACGATGCTGAGAAACACGCCCGCGATCACTGGCAGGACGCACATGAAGATCGCGGACAGCTTCGCCTCGCCCGCCAGCGCTTTCGCCCGGTCGCCGATCGCCAGGCGCTCCCGCACTGTTTCAGCAAGGTTCTGGATCGTTTCGGCGAGACGGCCGCCGCTTCGCGCCTGGACGCCGAGCGTCACCGCGAAGATGGCATACTCCGCGACCCCGGTTCTCTCGTGCATCGCCAGAAGGGCCTCATCCGGCGTGCTTCCGAGCGCCATGTCCCGCTCGACCCGAACGAATTCGTCGCGCGTCGGCGACGCCATTTCTTCGGCAATCGCGTGGAACGCTTCCGAGACGGGCAGTCCGGCCCGGGTCGCGCTGACCACCAGTTGGATCGTGTCGGGAAGCTGCCGCACCAGAAGTGCCTGATAGCGCCCAAGCTCCAGGGCGAAAGCGCCCCTTACCAGCACAACCCAGACCACGACCGCTGCGACGATACTCACCGAGCGGGATGTCAGAACATTAGCGATCCAGAAGGCGATGCACGCCAGCACGGTGCTGGCCACGAACACGAGGGCTGGCGGGACGATATGGGCCAGCGGCAAATTCAGCGGTATCTTCAGCAGCAGCGCCGCTTTTTGCAGTCGCGGCGACTGCCGCCCCCGCACCCGGATGCTGGTACCCTGGTTCAAGCGCGGCGACAACGGCCGTCCGGAAACCACTGTCTCGAGCCGGCGTCCGAGTTCGATCCGCCGGCGTGCCGAGATCCCCGCCATCACCCATCCGCCCGTGACAGCAAGCAGCAGCAGCAACGGCAGAAGCATACTGAGGCGCATGCTCAGAGCCTGAAAATCAATCGAACTTGAAAATGAATGCCCTCTGGAGTCATTGGAGTGTTCCTGTCGGCGACGTCGACTTCGGGTCGTCATGGCGGGCGCAGGCCCGCCATCCACGCCGTTGCTTCGTCGCGAAAAAGGCGTGGATGCCGACCTCCGTCGGCATGACGGGGCAGCGCCGCAGGAGAGCCGGTGTCATGTCTGGTTGGTATAAGCGGGCGTTCATTTTCAAACTCTCAGACCTCGGTTCTCGCTGCTGCCCACGCACGGCCGACGCCATAATAATCGATCCGAGTCTGAAAGCTCGGGCGAATCACGGAGGCTCGGTAATGCCCAATGATGCGGCCCTGCGGATCCTCCCGCTCGAACTCGAAGACTGCGATGTCGTTGGTGGTGATGATGTCGCCTTCCAGGCTGCAGACGTCGGTGACCTGGGTCACCCGCCGCACGCCGTCATGCATGCGCTCGACATGCACGATCAGATCAATCGCGCCGAGGATCTGTTGGCGGATCGCGCGCATCGGCAACTGGAAATGCCCCATCTGCACCATGTTCTCGACCCGGGTCAGCGCTTCCCGCGCGTTGTTCGCATGGATCGTGCACATCGAGCCGTCATGACCGGTGTTCATCGCCTGAAGCATGTCGAACGCCTCGGTCCCGCGCACCTCGCCGACGATGATCCGGTCGGGGCGCATCCGCAGCGCGTTGTGCAGCAGGTCGCGCTGCGTGACCTGCCCGTTGCCCTCCAGATTCGGCGGCCGGGTTTCCAGCCGGATCACATGACGCTGCTGCAACTGGAGTTCGGCGGCATCCTCGATCGAAACGATCCGTTCGCCGTGATCGATCATGTTGCTCATCGCATTGAGCAGCATCGTCTTGCCCGATCCCGTGCCGCCGGCGATCAGCACATTCAGCCGGGTGCGCGCGGCGATGCCCAGCATGCGCGCGATGCCCGACGACATTGTGCCGTTCTCGACCATTTCCGTCAGGCCGAGCCGGCGGCGGGAAAACTTGCGGATCGAGATGCACGGGCTGTCGATCGCCAGCGGCGGGAACACGATGTTGACCCGGCTGCCGTCATGCAGCCTCGCGTCCACCATCGGGCTCGATTCGTCGATCCGGCGACCGACCCGCGAGGCAATCTTCTGTGCCAGGCCGGCGATGTGATCGTTGTCGCGGAACTGAACGTCGGTCAGCTCGAGCTTGCCGTGCCGCTCGACATAAACTGAATCGGGAGCGTTCACCATGATGTCGGTGACTTCTTCGTCTCGCAGCAGAGGCTCGACCGGTCCGTAGCCCATCATGTCCTGGCTGAGTTCCTCAGCCAGGCGCTTCTGCTCGCGACCCGAAATTTCATACCGCTCTTCGTTGGCGATCTCGTGGATCACCTGTTCAAGCTGTCGCTGCAACACCGGCAGCTCCAGGTCGGACATCACGGCGGGATCGATCTGCTTCAGCACCCGCAGCCGCAAGGCGCTGATCATCTGATCGCCCCGGACCGCAACCACCGGCCGCTGCACGGCGTCGGCGATGAAGGCCGGAACGAACGCCGGCTCGGTATCCTCGGCGTCGCGCCGGCCAAAGATCTTCACCGGCCAAACATCCTGCGCAGCCAGGAGTCTCCGAGGCTGGGCCTGACCCCGGCGATCTCGCGGACCAGCGGCGCCAGATAACGGCGCAGTCCAGGCACCCGCTTCACCGCGGGAACCCCCCGGTTGATCGCCTCCAGCATACCGCGGCCGAGTTCCGGAATGATCACGTCTGGCGCTCCGCCGAGCGCCCTGTCGATCAGCGCGCGCTCGATCCCGCCTTTCATGTCGGCGCGGTTGAGCACGCTGATCACCCGATCGGCCCCGGTGATGCCGGCGACAACGTTGCGGATGTTCTGCGTGTCGCGCAGGCTGGCGACATCGGGCGTCAGCACAGTAACGACCTGCCGAGCCAGGGTGACGACGCGGATCAGCGCGGGCGGCAGTGGCATCGGGATGTCGACGATGATGAAATTGAACTTTTTCTGCAACAGGTCGAGCACGCGCGCCAGACCGGCCTCGGTGACCGTCGCTTCCGTATCGAACGCCTCTTCCGACGCGATCAGCCGCAGCCGCGGCTCCAGCACGATCGAAGCGCGTTCCAGGAACAGGCCGTCCACCCGCGTCGCGTCTTCCAGCGCGATGCGCAGCCCCGGCCCCGGTCGCGCCCCGACCATCAGCGCGATCTCGCCGCCCTGCACATGCAGATCCAGCAGCGCGACATGCCCCTTCACCGAGGTCATGATCTCGTAGGCCAGGTTCAGCGCGATGCTGCTGGTGCCGACACCGCCACGCGCGCCGCAAACTGCCACGATCTGGCCGCCGCGCGGATCGGTCTGCTCCGCCGTGGCACCATTCAGGCGCGGCAGCACCAGCCGCAGCACTGCGTCGCGGGTGACCGGCTTGGTCAGATATTCGGTGATGCCGAGGTCCTGCACCAGCAGCCGGTAGAAGCTGATGTCGGTGTTGTCACCGGCCACGAAAACCTGCACGTCGGGCGGGCAGACGCGCGCAAGATCATCCAGCGCCGCCTGTGGATTGTCGACGCCGGAGATGTCGACGATGAGCGCCTGCGACGGCACCTCTTTCTGGAACTTCCGGATCGCGCTGAAGATGTTGCCGCGCTCCAGTTCGAAATCGTCGCCAAGCACCGCGAGCCCGGCGCGCAGTGCCGCGGCGGTGACATCGTCGTCCACCAGGGCCATGACGCCGCGGCCGATTTCCAGCGATGTGGCGATCTCCTGCGCCTCTGCGATCCGCACCACGTTACTGTGTCCCACCGCCACTTTGGCCTCCTGCTGCTTGGCCTGCCCCCTGGCCGGGAACACCGGATAGTCCCTGCAGTCCCGAACCGGTCCCGATCGTCGAGGCATTGACCGACGGCAGCGGCTTCCGCCGTCCCGTCACCAGCGCATCGATCGGGCGTACCGACAACGGTCCGAGGCTGGTGTCGTCTCCGGTTCCGGCCACCTGATCTTTGGGATTGACCAGCATGGCGCGCAGGTTCGCGTCATTGGAACCAAGGCCGGCGGGCGGCAGCGTCCATGTGTTGGGCCGCTCGAACGGATCCTGGGCGCACCCGGCGGTCAGCAACAGCAGCAGAAGGGATAGTTTTGCTCGCATGACGGCCCTCATTTCATGATGAAGCCAGCATCCAGCGGCGCGCCGCTGGGCTGGGCGAGTTGGTGGCCAAGCAGGATGCGGTCGAGGTCGGTGGCCGGCCGGAAACCATCGGTCGGCAGTTGCAGCGACGCCGGATTCGGGGTCGGCTTGACCAGATACGGTGTCACGATGATGACCAGTTCGCTCTCGCCACGCTGGAAGTCGGTCGATTTGAACAGGGCGCCGATCACCGGCAGCTCGCCGGCGCCGGGCACCGCATTGGTGGTGTCGGAGCTGGTCTTTTGCAGCAGGCCGGCGATGGCGAAGCTCTGCCCGCTGCCAAGTTCCACCGTGGTTTCGGCCCGCCGCACCGTCAGCGCCGGGATCGTCAGGGTGCCACCGGCGATCGGCACGCTGACCGCGCCGTTGGTGGAAAGCTGACTGACCTCGGGACGAATGCGCAGGTTGATGCGTCCGGCCGACAGTACGGTGGGCACCACTTCCAGGCTGACGCCGAACTGCTTGAACTCGACGGTGATGGTCGTCGTCCCGTTGCTGCCGCTGCCGGCGATCGGGATCGGGAATTCGCCGCCGGCGAGGAAGCTGGCCGGCTCACCCGACTGCGCGGTAAGGTTGGGCTCCGCCAGAATGGTCACAAGCTGGTCGGTCGCCAGAGCGTCGATGATGCCGTTGATGTCCCACTTGCCGGACGAGAAACCCCCGCCGAGCTGGTCCGCGCCGCTGGTGAGGCCCAGCGGTTGCAGCGGGCTGAAGGTTGAAGCTGGGAAGCCGGTCGCGCCTGCCGCCAGCGCCGCCGGCGTGCCCGCCGCCGCTGCGCCGGTCAGGGCGCCGATGCGCCACTTGCCGTTGTTGCCCAGCGCCTGCCAGTTGAACCCCAACTGCCGTTCGATCGTGCGGTTCATCTCGGCGATCCGCACCCGCACATTGACCTGGATGCTGCTGAGCACGGAGAAATCGGCGACGACCGTTGCCGATTCGCCGGCGTAGCCACGCGCGATCGCCTCGGCCTGCTGGGCAGCGGCCGCATCGCGCACCGTACCCGACAGGATGACCCTTGTGCCGGCCGCGCTGGCTTGGACCGAAACAGCGCCGGGAACCATTCTGTGGATTGCCGCCTCGATCGCCGCGGCGGTCGCCGGCGCGATCCTGCCGGTTGCAACCGCCGTGGCCGGGGCTGCCTGCGGCACTGGGACCGCGGCCGCGTGTCCGCCGCCGCCTGCGCCGACCACCGTTACGTCGTACTGCACGATCGGCTGGCCGTTCTCGGAGGTGGCGATGATGGTGGTGCGGCCCGCGGCGACGCCCATCAGGAACAGACTCGTGGGTGATGCCGGCTGCACCCGCGCGATTGCCGGTTCAGCGGAAAGGATGGTTGTCGCCGGCTCTGGCAGCGGCACCAGCACGCCGGTGCCGGCCTGCAGGCTGATCGCCTGCGGGCGAGGCGCGGCCGGGGTGGCGGCCGTTGCAGGGACCGGATCCGGGGTCTGTGCCGCCACCGGCAGGGCTGTCATCCGCCGGCTTTCCGCGGTTGCCGGCGTGCCGGTCATCGCGCCCAGAAGCAACAGTGCCGATGCCTGCCGGAGTCTGCGTGTCAGCAGGCCACGGGGCATGGGCGCGTGGGGGCAACCTGCCATGAGGCGCCGGATCGTGAGCGGGCGGGATGAACCCGTCACCACGGGCCCGCCCGAACCCGTCATCATAGGCGGCGGCCCGTCATCCATGCCGTCGCCCGTTATTTTCCGGTCACTCACTTAAACGTCACCTCGCTACGCTCGCCACCCTGGATGACCTGGACGTGAGACCCTTCGGAAATGCTCGCTCGCGCCAGTGCCTGCGACACGTCGGAACTCGACACCGCGGTTCCCGGCGCCGGTTCGGCTGCGTTTTGATCCTCGATCGACCGCACAGCGAGGCTGAGAACGCCGAGATGGGTTGCCACGGCGATCCTCTCGGCCTCATCCACGCTGGTCTGCATGGTGACCGTGGCCGCCGTGCGTGTGGCCGCTGACGCGCCGTTGGTCGGCGCACCCTGGGCGATGTCCTGATCGACCGCGATCACCCGGACATTGGCCAGCACCGTCTCGCTGGTGACAAGGTGCTCGGCGCGGCCTGCACTTTGCTGGATTTCCTGCGTCAGAATGACATCGACTCGGTCGCCTGGAGAAATGAGGCCGGCGACGCCGCTGACCGCATTGACCGCAATCGAAACCGCCCGCGTGTCGGGTGCCAGAACCGCGGCCAGGAAGCCGCGCTCATGCGGCCGTATCAGGTCGGCGCGGGTGATCGGGGCACCCGGCTCGATGTAGCGGTGGATGAGAGAGCTGCGCAGCTCTGAACGGGCGTCGGGCGTATCGATGATCGCGCCCGGCGGCAGCGTCGTTTCGGTGGCGTTGCGCGGCGAGAAATCTTCCATGCGCGCCAGTGTCCCCGGCGACAACGGACGCGTTGCCACCAGGTAGGGCACCGGAACCGTCACCTGCGCGACTGCCGCCGCGGCGCCGGCGGGGCGGCCGCCAAGTTGATACGATATCAAACCGAGCGCGACAGCGGTCGCGAACATCAGCATGACCATGATGGCGCGCATTGGCATCTATCAGCCTCCTGTCCTGCTCATGACGACCCAGATTCCGCCGCAGGCAATGGCGACTCCGTAGGGAAGCGACCCGTGGCGCGCGATGCGCCACCGTTCGGCAAAGAACACCCGGCGGAGCAGCGGCGCGCCGCGCGGCGGTGGGCGCAGCGGGCGCCAGTTGCGCAGTGCCCAGCGCGCCAGCAGATGGCAGAGGGCCAGCACGCCGCCGGCCATTGCCGTAATGAAAATGAAACGGCCGATCAACGGCAGCGACAGTCCCAGTGCGATGGCCGGGATCAGCTTGACGTCGCCGCCGCCGAGCATGCCGCGTGCGTGCAGCACCAGCAGAACGACGAAGAGTGCCAAGGAAGCGGCGATCGAGACGGTCGCCGCGGACGGGCCGGTCAGCAGCCGCGCGCTGACGCCCACGACAGCAACGATTGCAGATACACTGTTGGGTATGGTGCGCGTCGCCACGTCAAGACAGGCTGCGATTGTAAGCGGAACGATAATGGCGATGGCCAGGAGATTGCCAAGCCAGATCATTTCAGCAGGTTCCGATTAGATATTCCGGTCATGTTATGGCCAACCCCTCGCTAGCCGGCATAATGCGAAACGGTCACGCTATAAGCAAGCCGTTTCGCATCCGCTAGCAAGCCAGACGTAAGCGTCGGAAGCAGTCGCTGCTATTTGCCGAGGTCGGCGACGAGCGTGGTGAACGCCGCGGTGAGAGTGGTGCCCAGATTCGTTGCGCCAACCGAGACCGCGCCGATGATTCCGACTGCCAGAACAACATATTCGAGCGACGAGACACCTTTGCGATCGCGTAGCAGGGCGGTCATCATCATGAGCATGTTCAGTATCATTTGAGCGGTCCTTTTGACTGACTTATTCGTTTTGAATGCACACCCAGTATCTGGAAGCGCCAATCGGTCCGCAATTCTGGCGCACGATCTGTTGTGATTCTGTAACGCAATTAGCTTTCCGCGACAAGTTAAAAATGGGCTTTCGGCACAATAATTATATCAGATCGTATCTTTGTTTGGATGTTGTTCGCACATTCGTTGCGGCCTGAGTCGCCGCTCTCGAATCGGCGGCAGGATAAAGTTCCGCCGCTGCGTGGGCGTTGAAGCGTCGTGCGAGTAATGTCCGCCGCCACGGCAGCCGTTGCGGCCCTGGATGTGCCGCGCCCTGCCTGCCACGCGTCCCGTTTAGAATATCTTAGAATATCTTAGTGTCGTTACGCCGAAAGTGTCGATGCGGCGCGCCCCGGTCAGCGTTCATGCAGAAGCGCCAAACCTCGATGACCGTCATGACCAGCAAAGCGCCGCCACTTGGATCACCGGGATTTGGCTGCAGAGAAACCGGCGGTGCGCCGGGAACCCGGTTGCGGCCCCGCAGGCCGCCTTAGGCGAGCGCTGCCACAGCTTGCACCGGCACCGAACCCAGGTACTGATCCAGCACGTCCTCGGCCGCCCCGTCGGCAACGATCTGGCCCTGATCGAGCCAAAGCACCCGGCTGCACCAGTTCCTGATGATTTCCGCCTGATGGCTGGACAGCACCAGGATATCGGCGCCGCGGACCATCTCCTCCAGACGGTGGCGCGCCTTCTCCAGGAACACCGCGTCGCCGGCCAGGAACCATTCGTCCATCAGCAGGATCTGCGGCTTGATCGCTGTCGCCAGGGCGAACCCCAGCCGCACCACCATGCCCGCCGAGTAAATTCGCACCGGCAGATCGATAAAGGCGGACAGTTCGGCGAAGTCGGCGACGTCTTCCTCCAGCCGCGGCAAGGCGGTCCGGGGCAGCCCGTTATACAGCCCGCGCAGCAGAATGTTCTCCCGCCCCGTCAGGTCCAGGTTCATCCCGAGATTGGGATCGAGCAGCGCGTTCAGGCTTCCCTTCACCCGCAGCCGCCCCAGAACCGGCTCATAGATCCCCGCCAGCACCCGCAGCAGCGTGGTCTTGCCAGCCCCGTTCGATCCGACCAGCCCAAGGCGGTCGCCGCTTTCGAGGTGCAGGTTGATGTTGCTGAGCGCGCGCACCACCACCCGTTGCTGCTGGTCCTGCGCCAGTCGCCCGGACGCCGCGGCCACCACCATCTTTTTCAGGCTGCGGGAACTCCCGTGATACAGCGGGAACAGCACCGAGACGTCTTCCACATGGATCAGTGCCTTGGCGACCATGTCAGATCCAGAACGCAACGCGGCCGCGCGCCCGCACGAAGAAGGCCCATGAACCAGCGCAGAGCACGGCACTGTAGCCAAGCGCGCCCAACCAGGTCGTGGCGGCGATATCGCTGCCCAGAACCGGGCCCCGAACGATCTCCAGCAGGTCGAAGAACGGATTGAGCGCCAGTTTCGCGACACCGTCCGCACCGAGTTGCTCCGGCTTCCAGATCACCGGCGTGACGAAGAAAGCGATCTGCATCACGCTGTTGACGATCGGCTGGATGTCGCGGAAACGGGCGCAGAACGCGCCCAGCAGCAAGGTCAGCGCCAACGCGTCCACCGTCCAGACCAGCAGACCGGGGATTGCGGCCAGCGCCTCCCAGCCGGACCAGACCGAGAACGCCGCGAATACCACCACGATCACGAGGATATTGTGGCCCAGCGCAATCGCGTTGCGAATCAACACCCGCATCGAGAACACGAAGAACGGCATGCGCACCGACCGGATCACGCCCTCGGCGTCGGTGAACGTCGTGCAGGCTTCCGATACGAGAGCGGCCAGGAAACCCCACAGCACCTGTGACAGCGCCAGGAACGGCAGGTAGTCCCGCAGGTTGAGCTTGAACAGCGTCGAGTACAGCACGCCCAGGGACCCGACCATGACCCCGGTCGAGATGGTCAGCCAGAACGGCCCCAGCATCGACCCGCGGTAGCGCAGGCGGATGTCCAGCCAGCCAAGCGCCAAGGCCAGCCGCCAGAGCCTGACGCCCCCGGCGATATCGGCCCGCGCCCAACGGCCGCGCATGACCTTGGTCATGTCCGCCCGCAGACTCAGTTCCATCGCGGGGGCAGTTGTTGTCACGACGCTGCTCATATCGCGGGGCGCATACTCCTTTCTAGAGGAGGGCACAACACGCACGTAATCGGAACATATGTGCCACGATCGTGACCCGAGGCCGCGCGTCCGGGCGATATACCACCCGGTTACAATCCGGCGTCAAAACAGAATGCCTACCCGGCAAACGCTTCCGTATGGTGAGCAAAAATTGCCTGTTGCCACCGACTCGAGATGACTTGCTAGAAAGATAGAAGTCGTATAATGGGTTAGGCCTCGATCCTGAGGCTTTGGATAAGCGGCGGCCGCTGGTCTGCTGTAACATGTTCCTTTTGCCGCGCCGCCACGGAGTGCCCACGTAATGACCACACCGGATCGAGTTGTCACGCCCCGGCCTGTCATCCGCCAGGATACGGCGCCCAGACCTGTCATACCGCGCCGTGTCCGCGTCGCCGGCACCATTGCCCTGCTGACCACGCTCGCGGCCTGCGGCACGACCGTTCCACACCAGGACGCCATCCAGGAAACCGCCCGCTACGTCGCCCACGCCCGGCGCACCTACGCCCCGCCCGGCCCGCCCGAGGATCCCTGGGGCCCCTACATCCGGGAGGCCTCCGCTCGGTTCGACATCCCCGATCCCTGGATTCGCTCGCTTATGCGGGTGGAATCGGGTGGCAAGGAGTACCTGAACGGCGACCTGATCACCTCCGGCGCCGGGGCCATGGGCCTCATGCAGGTGATGCCCGACACCTACGACGGGCTGCGTGAACGTTACGGTTTCGGCGACGACCCGTTCGACCCGCACGACAACATCCTGGCCGGCGTCGCCTACATGCGGGAGATGTACGAACTCTATGGCTCGCCCGGCTTCCTGGCCGCCTATAATGCCGGCCCGTCGCGCCTCGACGACTATCTGGCCAACCTCCGCCCGTTACCCGACGAAACCCGCCACTACGTGGCGATGATCGGCCCCAACCTGCGCGGCATCTATCCGAACAACCGTTCGGCGGCGGACGAGCTCGCGATGAACGTGCTGCCCATCAATATTCCGCCGGGCCGGCGGAATACCCGTCCGGTGATGCTGGCGGGCGCCAGGACCGGCGGCGGCGGCCGGGTGCCGCAACGCGCACCGGTGGAGGTCGCGCAACTGCCCGACCCGCCGCGGCATGGCGGCCAGCCGCAGCAGCAGTTCGCGCTGGTCCCGGTGCCGCCGCCCGCCCCGCCGCGTGGCGGCTTCCACCTGATCGCCACTGCCAACGCCGCCGACGCCGCGCCGGTGCATCACGGCCCGGCCGCTGCCGGCCAATGGGCGATCCAGATCGGCGCCTTCGCCTCACAGGGCCAGGCGCACAGCGCGCTACTCTCGGCACAGGACCATGCGCACGTCGAACTCACGATCGCCCATCCATTCGTCGCCAGCGTGCATCAGGGCCGAGCCGTTCTGTGGCGGGCGCGGATGACCGGGATGTCGCGCGAAACGGCGATCGGGGCATGCGAGAAGATCACCCACCACCGGGCCAGCTGCATCGTTCTGTCACCCGAGGCCCAGTACTGATTCATCCGCCCCGGTACTAATCCATCCGCCGTAGATCATCCGTCATCGCACCGAGGGCGTCCCCAAGGCCGCCCCCGGGGCCACGTGTTCCAGCGGGCCGGGACGTCAAATGGCCCCGGGGCCTCGGGTTCAAAGCGGCTTCAGCGGCGCCGGCTCGCCTTCCGGCAGCGGCACCTGTGCGACGTTCAGCACCATCGACACCAGGCTGTAGTAGCCAACCGCACCCACCAGATCCATCACCCCGCGCTCGCCGAACCGTTCCAGCACCGCGCCATAGCGGGCGTCCGTCACCGCCCCGGTAGACAGCAGATCGGTCACAAACTCGTACACCAATGTCTCCTCGCCGCTCATCTCCGCCGGACGATTCCCCGCCGCGACCGCGTCCAGAACCGACGCATTCAGGCCAGCCTCGATACCCAGACGCCGGTGCGCGTAGAATTCGTACTGGGCGCCCCACTTGCGGCCCGCCATGCAGATCGCAAGCTCATTCAGCGGTGCGGGAATGGAACTGCCGAACCGCACATAGGCGCCGACGCGCTGCACCAGATCGCACAGCGCCGGGCTCCGCAGCAGCGCATTGAAGGGTCCCCGCAGGCCCGCTCCACGCGGACCCGACTGGATCGCGTCGACCACGGCGCGCTGCTCGTCTGTCATCTCTTCGGGCGTGAGCACGGGGAAACGAGTCTCGGACATATCGGTTTTCTTCCCTTCGGATTGAGCCTCTCGGACGGGCAGCGTGCCGCCGAAGACCATCATAGACCGTGCTGCGCGAGGGAACGAGAGCGGCCTCATCATGCGCCAACATCGGCGCATGTCCATGTCGGAAGGCTCGGTTGGGACGCGCTGCCCGTCGCTTCCGCCGGGCGGATAAAGTGCATCCTGATTAAGCTGGAGCTCGGGTGGCCGGGACGCGTTCGTCTATCTGCGCTGCAAGCGCACCGAGTCCATCGCTCCCGTGGCCACCGCGGCTCGGTAGATGCCGATCGCGAAGCGCGGGTCCCGGGCCAGGACATCCCCCTTGGCGCTCCTCAAGGCGGGAGCGCCCCTGACGAACACCTGTTCCATCAGTTCGGGGGTGACCGGCACGACGATACGGGCGGTGATTGCGAAACCTTCGGGCGTCAGGACACGCCCAGCCATCTCCACCCCCATTGCCACGGCTTTTTCCATGGTCTCGTCGACCAGTTGGATCTCCTCGTCACGCAGCAGATCCCGCAGGACCAGGCCCGCGGTTTCGTGCCGCCGCTCGACACGCCAGACGGAGAAACGCGCACGGCGCATCGCCTCGAGCACGATCGCCGCGTCGGAGCCGGGAGCGAACCGTGCGGCCCGCGCATAGCGGTCGAGCGGGGGTGAGCTGCCGAGTCTGGGCAGATAGGTGGCGAGATCCTTCGCGAGCGTCAATTCATGCTCGTTTTCGAGCACAACCCTTCTGCCCTGCGTCAGGCCGAGCCGCTTGGCCCAGTCCAGCAGGACCTCCGGGGCGATGATGTTCAGGACGGCATGGTGGTGTTCGTTGCTGATCTGACGCAGGCGGCGGTAGCGGATCAGAGTCTCGGTCCGGGTCATCGGTGGCGGCCTTGGCCGGGACCAGCGGAGCCGCGGGGAGTCGATGCCGCGACCGAAACGGCGCGGAAGGACGCGCATGGCATCATGTTGCCGTTGCGCCGGATGCTGTTCAGACCTGTCATGCCGGACCGATATCGCGAACGACAGTGACATTCAACGGCACGCCCGCCGTCCGCAGCTTGCGCGCCAATGCCCCGTCCGCCGTAACGAAATCGCATCCTGGCCTTCGGCGAGCGCAAGATAGCAATAATCACAGGCCGGATGGCCGAGCGTGATCGAAATACGCCCGATGGCCGAGCGTGATCGAAAGACGCCCGGTTGATTCCAACAGGCCACGCATCGGCTCGATTTCGACGTTCGCACCCGCCAGAAGGCGTGGGGCAATCATCGCCAAGTCCCGCGTCAGCTCCTTGCGGCGAACCTTCTTCCACAGAACGTCGGCGCATTCCGCCATCAGTAGATCGGGGGCGAGCAGGCGGTGACGCCGGAACAGCAACGCCTCCTGCGTGCCGGGTTCCTCAACAACCCACTTTATGGCGACGCTGGCATCGATGACAAAGGTGCTCACCGTTTATCGCGGCCCTCCCGCTGCAACACCTCCGCCGGGGTTTGCTTTCGCCCGGATGTCAGAGCCCGCAACTCGGCTGCGAGATCGTCGAAGTTTGGCTCCGATTCGCTGCTCAGTGCCTGACGCAGGATCACACGCACTTCAGCTTCGGCCGAACGCCCATTCCCGGCGGCACGACGCCTGAGCCGGTCAAGCAGGTCGTCATCCAGATTCCGCACGCTTATACTGGCCATCGCACCGACTCGCTCTCATCGAGAGTAATCATAGCGCAGACCAAACGATCCGCAACGGCGAACCGAGACCCGCTTTACGTATACACGCTGGTCGAGCCGGAACAAGCAGCTTACCAAGGACGATCATCCTTCAGGAGCGCCCCAAGCGATGGACACCCCCGACGTCAACGACATCAAGACGATGGTCCGTGCCCGCTACGGCAGCATCGCCGCCGCCGATACAGCCAATTGCTGTGCCCCCGCCGCATCCTGCTGCGCGCCCACCACCCAAATCGACGCCGCCGACAAGGCCCGCGCCATGGGCTACGCGGACGCCGATCTCGCGGCGATCCCGGACGGCGCCAATCTCGGCCTCGGCTGCGGCAACCCGCAGGCCATCGCCGCGATGCAGCCCGGTGAGACAGTGATCGACCTCGGCAGCGGCGCCGGCTTCGACTGTTTCCTCGCCGCCCGCGCGGTCGGCCCCACCGGCCGCGTGATCGGGGTCGACATGACGCACGAAATGCTGGCCAAGGCCCGCGCCAATGCCGCCCAGGCCGGCGTCCCCAACGTCGAGTTCCGTCTCGGCGAACTCGAACACCTGCCGGTCGCCGACAACACCGCCGACGTCATCCTGTCGAACTGCGTCATCAATCTGGTGCCCGACAAACAGCAGGTCTTCCGCGAGGCCTTCCGGGTGCTCAAATCCGGCGGCCGGCTGGCGATCTCGGACGTCGTCGCCGTCGCTCCGCTGACCGACGACCTGCGCGGCGATCCCGACCTGATCTGCGGCTGCGTATCCGGCGCGGCCCGGGCGGCCGAAATCGAGGTGTGGCTCGGCGCCGCCGGGTTTGAACGCATCAACGTCACGGTCAAGCCGGAAAGCCGCGACCTGATCGCCACCTGGGCACCCGGACGCGGTGTCGAGGACGTCGTCGCCGGCGCCTTCATCGAGGCCCGCAAGCCCTGACCACGGCAAGATCAGGCCGGTCCCGCCGCCACCGCATCGCTGACCGGACCCGGCGGCGCGCCCGTCTCCGCCGGCAGCTTCAGCCGCACGCAGACGGTCGTCCCCGCCCCAGGGTGGCTTGTGGTGTCCACCGTCGCGCCGATCTGCCGGGCCAGCGCGGCAATCAGGGTGCTGCCAAGCCCCCGCCGGGTCGGCGCGGCCGGCATACCCGCGCCCGCGTCGGCGATCGTCATCTCCAGCATCCCGCCCGCGGCACCCGCCGTCAGGGTCACCACGCCCGCGACGCCAGGCGGGTAGGCGTGGCGCAGCGCATTGGTCAGCACCTCACTCGCAAGCAGACCCAGCGGAATGGCCTGGTCAGCGTCAATCAACAGTTCAACGCGCGCCTCGCAGCACAGCGCCACCGCCGGGTTCAACGAGCCCACGCGGTCGCACAGATCCGCCAGCATCCGGTCGATCTCGATGCTGCGCAGGTCGGGGCTGCGCTGCAGCGCCAGATGGGCGTTGGCGATCGCCTCGACGCGTGAGATCGCCGCTCCCAGCGCCTGCCTGGCATCCGGATCGGCGACCCGGCTGCGCTGCAGGCTGAGCAGCGAAACCACCATTTGCAGCGAGTTCTTGATGCGGTGATCGGCCTCATGCATCAGCACGTCGCGGGCCTCCAGCGCGGCGCGCAGCGCATCCTCCCGCTGACGCCGCTCCGTCAGATCGCTCACGACGCCGGCTACCTGTTGCACGTCGGCCAGCACCGTGCCCCGGGTCACGAACCATCGCTCAGCGCCCTGCTCGGTGCGCATGTGCAGTTCGTCGTAATAGATGCCGCCTTCAGTGATCGCGTGATCCAGCACCGCGGCCGCTCGGGCCCTGTCACCGGGCTGAACGAAGCGCCGCAGGTCCGCCCGCGCCATCTCCACCGATTCGGCCGGCAGACCCAGCATGCCGGCGAACGTGGCATCTAGCCGGACGCGCTGGGTGGCCAGATCAACCTCCCATAATCCGAGAGAACCGGCGTCGACCGCCGCATGCAGGCGTTCGGCAACCGCCCTTTGGCGAGCCTCGCTCTCCTGAAGCTGACGTTCGGCGGCGAGTCGTTCGCTGACGTCGAACGCCATCCCGACCGCCGCCACGATGTTGCCGTTCAGATCGCGCACCGGACCGGCATGCACCTCGAGGTCGACCAGCCTGTCGGCGCGGCGATAAAGCAGCTTCTCGCCCCGGACGATCTCACCGGTCTTCAGCGCGCGCACAATCGGGTAATCGTCCGCCGCGAAGGGCCGGCCATCGTCATGGATGCCGCCATAGGTGTCCAGATCGCCACTCTGCTGGACCCGCCCTGCCGGGTGCCCGAGAACCGAATCTGACTGCCCGCTGCGCAGCAACAGCCGGCCGTCGGGCGCTTCCAGGATCGCTGCCGCGCCGGGGATTTGCCGGAACACCTCCCTCAGCCGAGCCTCGGCCGCCGCCGCGTGAAAGGCGGCGCGACGCAGGCTTGCAGTGGCCCACAGCACGATCGCACAGGCCGGCACGAACAGCAGCAGGTCAAGCTGAGCAGCATTGAACGGCGGCCAGATCAGCAGCGGCTGGCCCAGCACCAGAACCGCCGAGGCAACACCGCCCGCCGCCGCCGCGACCGCCGCCGGCGCGGTTCCAAAGAACACGCCGGCTATCACCAGTGCCGGGAACAGCAACACGAACGGACCGGCACCCGGCGTGATCAGATCGAACGCGGCGCGGCCGATAACCGACAGTACAACCAGCCCGGCCGCAAGCAGATAATCGACAAAAGCAGGCTTCTTCGACAGGCGGGCGGTGAAGCGTAGCAATCGATGATCCCTCGGCTTGAACCTGACCCAGCGACCATAACATTGTGAACGGCGGTATTCTTGTCGACCCCGGGATTGTGACCAAGGCCAGCCCGGCCGCCGGCCGGCATTACTTCAACTGATCCGCTACCTTGTCCAAGCCTGCCTGCACACACGGCTCATCGACACCCGGCGACCCCGAGGCACCGGCTCCGCCGACAATCTCGTTCCCCACCTTGATCGGCAACCCGCCGGGGATGGCAATCACATTCGGCAGCGTCACCTGCTGGCGCACAACGGGATTGTCGTCGGCAAAGCGCCTGGCATACTCCGTCGGCGAGACCTTGAAGCTCATTGCTGTGTGGCCTTGCGCCGGGCGTTCTCCATCGTGTGCGGGCCGGCGTTGTCGGCGCGGATCGCCACGATGGTCTCACCGTCGCGGTCCACCACCACGGCCGACACCGCGTAACCCTTCGCCGCGCAGCTCTCGACGGACGTCTGCGCGATGACCAGCACCGCCGCATACGGCAGGTCGTGATGCACCAGCATCTCCGCCCGCGCCGGTTCGGCCACCAACCCGCCCAGCAGCGCCGGGACAGCCCCGATCCTGACCGCGTGCCCAAGACGGCGTCCACACATGACAGATTCTCCTGGCGATTGAGCCTAGCGCACAGCGCGATCTCCGTCATCTCGCGAGGATGCTCATCCATCAGGGCAAACCAGGCCTGGCTCTCGCGGCGTCCTCGCACGACCGCTGATTCCCGGGTTTGTTTCGCGCACACGATCCACCGTCATCAACCTGATAAGTCCAACCACAGCCAGGCCGAAATCGTACCGGAAAGCGACCGTCACGAACGCTTCATCCACTTTGTCCGATCGCATGCCTACTCATAAGAAACGACCATTGCTGAACGCAACTCGCTGGAGAATCCGTAATGAGCAGGCATCGTCTCAATCACAACCGTGGCGCAGGCAATCGGCATCAGCAGGCCGGTCATGTGCAGTCGGGGCATGGCTATCCAGCCCACGGCAACGTCTCGCACCAGCACGTACAGCAGGAGTTCCGGTCGCATGGCACCGGTTCGCCGCTGCCGGTCCAGCAGAAGAAATTCGTGCCGCAGCACTTCCCCTTCCAGCCCTTGCCGCCGCCGAACGGGCAGTCGCCGTTCCGCTTCGACCTGTCGCAACTGCTGCATTCGGATGAGGTCGAGAAAATCGCGCAGGCTGGCAAGCTGGTGTTCCACAGCGTCGGCGATACGGGCGACGAGCGCGGCAAGGAAATGGACTTTGTCGCCCGGATGATGACGGACGACTATGATGCAAGCCCTGACGGCGAAGTGCCCGCCTTCTTCTACCATCTGGGCGACGTGGTCTACTTCGCCGGCGACATCGACAAATACGGCGAGTGTTTCTATGAAACGTACGCGGAATATCCTGCCCTGATCGTTTCCATCCCAGGTAATCACGACTGCCAGCCCGACGACCCGCAGGACGGCCCGGTCGACCCGGCCAAGAAACTTCTGGACGACTGGGTCCAGAACTTCATGTCGAAAGAGCCGAACCAGCTTGGCTCGCTCAAGACAACATCTTCCCGCACCCAGATGGATTTGCCGAACCCTTACTGGACGCTCACCACGCCGTTCGCCACGATCATCGGGCTGTTCTCCAATGTCAGCGAGACAGAGGCGGAACTGCACCAGGATCAGATCGACTGGTTCAAAGGTGAATTGCAAGCTGCCGACGTGGACAAGGCGCTGATTGTCGCGATGCACCACCCGCCGTTTTCCGGTGATGATGAGCATTCGGGCAGCACGGTGGCAGAAAAGGTGCTGTTTGAAAGCTTCGCCGAAACCAGCCGGTATCCCCACCTCATCCTGTCCGGCCACGTCCACAACTACCAGCGCTTCACCGTGCAGGAGAACGGCTCAACACTGCCTTGCGTGGTGGCCGGCAATGGCGGCTATTCGAAACTCGGCAAGCTTCACAAGGTGGATGGCCAGTGGCCGGAAGCACCGATGCAGCTTTCCGAGACCCTCAGGCTCGAGGAATACGATCAGGACCGCTTCGGCTTCCTGCGCTTCGAGGTCAGCAAGAACCAGCTCACCGGCATCTACACCTCGGCGATCTTCGCGGAAACCAGGACGCCTGACATCAGTGTCATCGACCGTTTCACGATTGACCTGAAGACCCGGAGGGTCACGACAACCACGTAGAGCCGGGACGCCGCAGCGCTGCCGGCGCCTGGAGCCGCACGAACAACGGGGTCAGAACCGCTGCGTGATCCCCGCGAGGATCGTGCGGCGGATCCCGTACTGCGGCGCACCGACTCCAACCCCCGTGCCGTTGCGAATTTCGTAGACCGCATCCGCTAGATTGAGGATGTCCGCCCGAAGCTGGGTGCCCGGCCGAAGCTGCTGGACCGCAGACAGATTGACGGTCGCATAGGTCGGCAGCGCGATCCCGTTCGGGACGGTGGCCGAACTCGCCCGCAGTGCGCTCTGCACCAGCAGATCAGCCGAGACGCGCGTTGGCGTCACGCTGTCCCGATTGAACGTGTATGAGCCACCGGCCGATCCGCTCCATTTCTGGTCATGATCCAGATGAATGTAGTTGTTCTGAATAAACGCCAGCTCGTCCGCAGTGAAATTGTACTGTGCGGAGTCGATGTTCTTGCCGACCGCGCGTGACAAGGCCAGGTTGGCGTAGAGCGAAACCGGGCCGCGGTCATAGCTGCCGGTCCATTCGATACCCTCCTGCAGACCCTGTGCATAGTTGAACGCGGTCAGGATGATCGGTGCGCCGAACTGGCCCTCGTCGATCAGGTTTTTCGAGATTTTGTAGTACGCATCAATGCCGACCGTCAGGCCAGGCACCACGATCTGACTGATCCCGACATCAAGGTAGTGGGAGCGTTCGGCCCGCACGGTGTCGTCCTGCGTGACACTCGGCGCCGCGCTCGTGCCGAGGAACTTCGCGATGTCGGTCGGTGTCAGCGCCTCGTACGGCGGCGGCACAAAGTAGCGCGAGTATCCAAGATGCATCGTGGTGTCCGCCAGCGGCTTCCAGACAAGATTGATGCGCGGACTCGCCTGGCTTTCATGGGTGAACTCTTCCACCGCGTCGAAGCGCAGACCGTAATTCAGTGTCAGCTTCGGCACGATGCGCCACTCATCCTGCACATAGGCGCCGTAGAGCAGGCCCGCATTGCTCTGGTTGTCGATGATGTCGAGCAGCTGGGTCGATGTCTGGACCCCGACCGCGTTCACCGGCAACACGCTGGAGGCGGTGTTGGACGTCGCTTGCTCGACCTGCGCGAGAAAGCCGGCACGCAACGTGTGCGCGTCGTTGATCCGCCAGCTTCCGTCCGCTTGCACCCCGGTCGCCACATCCTGGCGGGAGGCCTGCTGGGCGATGCCGTTGAACAGCAGGTCACCGACCGGATCGGGCGAGAAGTTCAGCGTACTTGTGCGGTGGAACAACGAAAGTTGCACATCCTTGTCGCCGTCATGTTTTTGCACCGACAGCACGGCGAAGGCGGTGACCTCGGTCTGGTTCTCGTTGAGGTTGGCGCTGTTGAAGCTGGTCACGCCGTTGACGTTGTAGCCGAGCGTGGCCTGGCCGGGGTTGTTGGGGATCTGGAAGCTGCCGTCGAAACCGCCTAGGATCAGGCTGATCCGCGTGTCGGGATCGATCACGTCCGACAGATACGCCAGGCCGTGGAACTGATTGGTGGTGTCGTGGATGGCGTCGAAGCTGGCGGTCGGGTTTTCGATGCCCCGGTGGTTATGCAATCCGTCCAGCTCGATGAAATAATCCACCGAACCGGCGTGTCCGCCGTACTCGAGGCTGGGTTGCAGCCAGTCCCAGCTTCCGCCGTACAGACCGATGGAGCCTCCCGGGTTCGTCGTCCCGGTCTTGGTCTGGATATCAACGACACCGGCGGTCTGAAAGCCGTACTGCGCCGGCAGCGCCCCGGTGATCAGCGTCAGACTCCGCGCAAAGCGTTCGGCGAGCGCCTGACCGAAGACTGACAGTCCCTCCGGCAGCTCGACGCCGTTGAGGCGGTACTGCACGTTGGCGTGCTCACCCCGCAGATGAATCTGGCCGAAGCTGTCCTGCGCCGTGCCCGGCGCCTGAAGCAGCACTTGGTTCAGCGGCGCGTTCTCGCCTTGCGGGATGTTCTGCAGCGCCTCCGGGGAAAATTTGTAGCTCGTTGCCCCGAGATCGGGCTGGATTTGCTGGCGCTCCTCATCCAACCGATTCGAAATCACGTCGATGTCGATCGTCAGCGCGCCGCTGTCCTGGGTGGCATCGGCGGCATCGGCCGGATTTAGGCTGCAAAACAGGCAAAGCGCGGCAGACAGACCGGACAGGGCGAGCGCGCGCATCGGTTTGTGTCCTTCCCAAGCGCCAACCTGGCGGGCATGATGCCCTAAGATGAAACGTTATAACATACCATTCCTGAGGGCGTCGCAAGCCCTCCCGGTGATCGAAGCCCCGGCGGAGATAACGCGGCCGGCACGTTGGCCGGATGCCTTGCCGAAAAGCCGCCCATCGGCGGTTTCGGCGGGTGCGGCGATCCTGCTGCACGTCGCGGCCGGCGCGGCCTTGCTGACAGTCGTCCGATTACCGGTGGTGCCGAAGCTGCCCGATGAGCAAACCGTCGAATTGGTGTTCGCGCCGCCTGAGCCGGTGTCGCCTGAGCCGGTCGCCCCGGCTGCGGTGTCTGACCCGGCTCCGCCGCCGGAGACGCCGGCACCCCCGCCTGAGGTGCTGGCGCCGCCGCCGCCATCTCCTCCGGAGCCACGCGTGTCCGCGCCGGAGCCGTCTCCGTCCGCGGCCGTGCAAGCAACGCCCGGTGAGCCGCCGCCGGCCACCCGGGCACGGGTTGCCCAGAAGCCGGCACTTCGACCCAGGTCGGTCGCCCCGCCGCACAGTCCGGAGAGGCCCACAATCACCCAGCCGGTGCCAGCTGACGCGTCGCCAGAACCCCAGATGGACCGTGAGTGGCAACGCGCGCTCGCCGGGTGGCTCGCGGCCCACAAAACCTATCCCGACGAAGCCCGCCGCAGCGGCACCGAAGGAAATGTCGTTCTACGGTTTACGATCGACCGATCAGGCCGTGTGCTTGACGTCATGCTGGTGCGGAGTGCCGGATCATCGGTGCTGGACAGCGCCGCCGAGGCGATGGTGCGCAATGCAACGCTGCCTCCGTTCACCCCCGGAATGTCGCGCGACACGGTCACCATCACGGTCCAGATACACTATGCCCTGGCAAACTGAACCCGGCCAACCTTGGGCGCCAGTCGCCGCGCCAATCATTGCGGCAAATCACCAATACATCGGATTTACTCATCGGATTGCCGTCGCGTCCGCCGGCTGCTGGCTCGCCGGTGCCGCAGCCCGCAAACCGGCCTGGACCACGCGGCGTATCGCTGCACGAGACTGGTACACCGGGTTGCCATGCCTCGTGCTGCGGTGCAAAAAGAATTCGCCCCCAGTTGTCCCGAGCAAACAAAATGCCGTTATACGTCGCCCTGACCCACAAGACCTCCTACCACTACGACCATCTCGTCACGCTCGGTCCGCAAACGATCCGCCTCCGCCCTGCCCCGCAGGCGCGCACCGCGATCCTGTCCTATGAGCTCACGGTCGAGCCGCAACCTCATTTCATCAACTGGATGCAGGACCCGCAGGGCAACCACCTCGCCCGCGTCGTGTTCCCGGAAAAGGTCGACCGGTTCGAGGTCACGGTCGATCTGATCGCCGACATGGTGACGGTGAACCCGTTCGACTTCTTCCTGGAACCCGAGGCTGAAGACTGGCCCTTCACCTACGATCCGGTCCTTGATCAGGAACTCGCCCCCTATCGCAAGACTGAAACACCGGGGCCGCAGCTTGCCGCGCTGCTCGCCGCCATTCCGCGGGAGAAACTTCGCACCGTCGACAAACTGGTTGCCCTCAACACACTGATCCAGCAGAAGATCGCCTACATCGTCCGCCTCGAAGCCGGCGTCTACACGCCCGAGGAAACCCTCGCCGGCGCCACCGGATCATGCCGCGATTCCGCCTGGCTGCTGGTGCAGGTGCTGCGTCACCTCGGGATGGCCGCCCGTTTCGTCTCGGGCTACCTGATCCAGCTTGTCGGCGACGTGAAGCCGCTGGAAGGCCCGGAAGGGCCGACCGCCGATTTCACCGACCTGCACGCCTGGGCCGAAGTCTACCTGCCCGGCGCCGGCTGGGTCGGCCTCGATGCGACGTCCGGCCTGTTATGCGGCGAGGGCCACATCCCGCTCGCCGCCAGCCCTGACCCGATCTCGGCCGCCCCCATCTCCGGCCTGGTGGAGAAGGCCGAAACCACCTTCGGTTTCTCGATGTCCGTCACCCGGATCAAGGAAACCCCGCGCACCACGAAGCCGTACACCGAGCCGCAGTGGCAGGCGATCCTTGCCCGCGGCCAGGACGTCGATCATGCGCTGCGACGCAGCGACGTCCGCCTGACCATGGGCGGCGAGCCGACCTTCATCGCCGCCAACGACATGGACGCCCCCGAGTGGAACACCGACGCGCTCGGCCCGACCAAGCGCAAATACGCCGGCCGGCTGATCCGCCGCCTGATGGATCGGTGGACCCAGGGCGCGGTGATCAACCACAGCATGGGCAAGCAGTATCCCGGCGAGCAGCTTCCGCGCTGGGCGCTGCACTGCCACTGGCGCACTGACGGCGAAGCGGTCTGGACCGACCCCGCCCTGCTCGCGTCCGATGACGACACCGACAATGCCACCGCGCAGGAAGCCGCCACGTTCGCCCGCAGCCTCGCCGAACGCCTTCAGGTCGATCCCGCCCTGATCATCCCCGCCTATGAGGACATCCACTACTACCTGTGGAAGGAGCATCGCCTGCCCGCCAATGTGCTGGCCGAGGACTCCAAACTGAAGGACCCGCTCGAAAGGGCCAGGCTGGCGAGGGTCTACGGCCAGGGCCTGGCGAGCAACGTCGGCAGCGTGCTGCCGCTCCGCCGCGTCATCGATAACGGCGCCCGACGCTGGCAGTCCGGCAAATGGTTCTTCAAGGCTGGCGAGATGTTTCTGATCCCCGGCGACAGCCCGATCGGCCTGCGCCTGCCGCTCGACGCTCTGCCCTGGGTCGATCCGGAGCAAGCCGAATTCGACCAGGAACCCGATCCGTTCGCGCCAAAGGAAAGACTGCCCACTCGCCAGGCGCTGCGGCCCCGCGCGCCGTTGGGCGAAGGCAGCAGCATCGAGAACTTCCGCCCCGTCCCGCAGGAACTGCCGGTCATCGGCCAGAGCGATTCCAGTGTCGTCCGCACCGCCCTCGCGGTCGAATCCCGCGACGGCCTCCTGCACGTGTTCTTCCCGCCGGTTTACGCGATGGAGGACTGGCTCGCGCTGACCGCCGCGGTCGAGGAAACCGCCGCCGAGATCGGCCGCAAGATCGTCCTGGAAGGCTACCTGCCGCCCGAGGACGAACGGCTGCTGCACTTCTCCGTCACCCCCGACCCCGGCGTTATCGAGGTCAACACCCACCCAACATCGAGTTGGGCGGACCAGATCAAGCTGACCGAGGAACTCTACGCGGAAGCCCGCCTCGTCGGGCTCGCCACCGAAAAATTCAACCTCGACGGCCGCCATGTCGGCACCGGCGGCGGCAACCACGTCGTGATGGGCGCGGCGGCGGCGGCGGATTCTCCGTTCCTGCGCCGCCCCGACCTGCTGAAATCCGTGGTCGGCTTCTGGCACAACCACCCAAGCCTATCCTTCCTGTTCAGCGGCCAGTTCATCGGCCCGACCAGCCAGCATCCGCGCGTCGACGAAGCCCGCCAGGACAGCCTTGTCGAACTCGAGATCGCATTCTCCCGGGTCAAAGCCCGGGAATCCGTTCCGCCCTGGATCACCGACCGGCTGTTCCGCAACATCCTGGCGGACATGACTGGCAACACCCACCGGACCGAATTCTGTATCGACAAGATGTATGACCCGGCCAGCGCCTCCGGCCGGCGCGGCCTGGTGGAATGCCGGGCCTTCGAGATGCCGCCCCACGCCCGCATGTCGGCCGCGCAGATGCTGCTGATGCGGTCCGCCGTCGCGGCGTTCTGGGAGCGGCCGTATGACCGGAAGCTCATCCACTGGGGCACCCGGGTGCACGACGATTTCATGATGCCCCACTTCGTCGAGCGGGATTTCCGGGGCGCCCTGGAAGAACTTGGGGCCCTCGGCTTCGGATTGGACCCGGAATGGTTTGCGCCGCATCTGGCATTCCGTTTCCCCCATGTCGGGCAGGTCGAATTCCGCGGGATGGAACTGGAACTGCGGAATGCGCTGGAACCCTGGCACGTGCTCGGCGAGGAACAGGCGATCGGCGGAACCGTTCGTTACGTCGACAGCTCGGTTGAGCGTGTCCAGGCCCGCGTGTCCGGCTGGGTGGACGAGCGCTACGTGCTGGCGGCCAACGGCGCGGCCGTGCCGCTGACCCGAACCGACCGCGAGGGCGAATACGTCGGCGGCGTGCGCTTCAAGGCCTGGAACCCGCCGAGCGCGCTGCATCCGACCATCGGCGTGCATGTGCCGCTGGTGTTCGACGTGTTCGACCGCTGGAGCGGCCGCAGCCTGGGCGGCCTGACCTATCACGTCGCGCATCCCGGTGGCCTCAGCTACGAGACGTTGCCGGTCAATGCCAACGAGGCGGAGGCGAGGCGCCGCTCTCGGTTCTTCCCGTTCGGGCACACACCGGGCCCGATGCCGGAACCGATGGTAGAGCGATCGCGCGAGCACCCGCGCACACTGGATCTGAGGCGGGTGTGACGCGTTTCTGAGAACCTGCCGGCTGCCGGCCTCGCCGAACACCCGAAGCGGCGCGACAACCGTTGCCGGCGGTGCCATGCTGCTTCGATGGTTGCTCTTCGCAAACACGCGCCGGCTCGCATGACGTTGACGGAATTCCTGTCCTGGGATGCGGAGGACCCCTCCGGTTGCGCCTGGCAACTGGTTGATGGCGAACCGGTTGCGATGGCGCCCGGCTGGGAATCCCACGCCGCCATGCAGGGCGAGATTGGGGCACTCCTGCGCAACCACCTGATCGACCGCGGCAGTCCGTGCCGTCTGCTCAGCCAACCCGGCATTGTCCCCCGGGTCCGGTCGAACCGCAATTTCCGCATTCCCGATCTCGCGGTCACCTGCGCGCCGCCGGGGCTGGGGCTGATGGTCCGTGAACCCGTTCTGCTGATCGAAATCCTGTCTCCGAGCAACG
The DNA here is from genome assembly GCA_050010355.1 of Rhodopila sp. Lineage (GTDB taxonomy): Bacteria > Pseudomonadota > Alphaproteobacteria > Acetobacterales > Acetobacteraceae > Rhodopila. The sequence goes on from JBEKLE010000024.1 coordinate 31,115, forward strand.
AGGCGCAGACCCGCGCCAATATCTGGGCCTACACGACAATCCCGAGCGTGCGCGAAATCCTTGCGGTCCATAGCACCCGGATCGAGGCAGAGTTGCTGCGCCGCGCGGCTGACGGAAGCTGGCCGGAAGAACCGGATACTCTTTCGGCGTCGGACGTGCTGACCCTGCGTAGTATCGACTTTGATACGAAACTGGCCGCGCCCTACCGGACCACCGCGCTGATCTGAACCGACGGCGGACGGTCAGGACGTACCAATTAGCGTTGAAATCGACTCTCCGGCCATGCTGCCCAGTCATGCCGCCCCGTCATGCCGACGGCGGTCTG
>JBEKLE010000025.1:0-31233 GCA_050010355.1 Rhodopila sp.
TTGGAAACCGGGTCGTCGAGGCGGTTGGCGGCCATGGCGAACAGGGCTGTCTCGTGTGGCGCGGTCAGCTTGGCCTGTTCGACGCATCGGCGGATGGCGGGGCCAATGCCGAGTTCCTCCCACAGCGAGCGGGCGGCGAGGACGACACCCAGTTCGAACACCCGCTCGATCTCGATCTCCGCATGACTACCAGATGTCTCGATCTTGTCGGCGGCGTCGTTGCCGTTGCCGCCGTCAAGAACGCGGTTGATGCTTTTGACCAGCCGCTCGAGCTCGGCGCGATCGAGTTGATCGGCCCGGCCGAAACTATGCACCACATGGGCTTCGCGCCGCTTGGCGTCGGGGTTCCAGACGCTCTCGGCGAGAGCATAGTAGGTGACGCTTGAGCCGTCGCGGTTGTGCCGCTGGGTGATGCGCAGATACATGCCTCACGGATAGCTCGATTCGCGAACCCACGCAATACTGGACATGCCCAGTCGTGTGCCTAACCTTTTGAGCTTTTTTGCGGCAGGATCTGACCCATAAGCAGATTAAATCAATGACTTAGCGCGGCCGCGGACCGCCAAGTATGCCCCATGACCGCGAACCCAGATATGCGTGAAGGCCAGTGTCTGTCGCCCCGCGCCGGCGCGACGCAAACATTGCGGCCGGCAGCCGATCACCACCTTACGACAACTAGGCCACCGCCCCCGGCCGCGCCGTTAAACGCTGTGTTTAGGGTGGCTCCCGTGCCTGCGCCAGCAGCGCCCCCACCAGGAAAGATTCCCGCGTTTCCTGTCGTCCCGCTGTTCTGCGCGCCCCCGATCGGGGACGCTCCGCCCATGCCGCCTTGGTTGTAGATACCCGCCTGGCCCGCCGACCCGACGAAGTTCACGTCGCCGCCCACCCCGATTCCGGGAGGAGTAGCACCGTTTTCCGGGGCTGAGGTTGATGCTAGGTAATTCAGGCTGCCCCCCGTCGCGTTGACGAATTGGCCGAAGCTGGAGGTGCCTCCCGGACCCGCAGCGGCGCCGCTGGTCGAACCGGCGGCACCACCCGCGCCAACCGTCACCGGGACGACTTGGCCGGGGAGCAGGCCCGTGATAAGTTTTCGGCCATACCCGCCGCCAGACCCGCCACCGCTGGCCAGTCCAGGAACGGAGGCAAAGGTGCCCGATCCACCACCCCAAGTCTCGACTTCGACCTGTGTGACCCCCGCCGGCACCACAAAATTGCCGCTGCTTGTGAAGCTCAGCACGCCAGAGGCAAATCCGGGCCGCAGCGACGGCAACTTCCAGGTTAGAAACGGCGCAGTCGGTATGACAGCAACGCTCCCTGCCGTTAGTTGGGTCTGTCCATACGAAACGGTGATCTGATATAGCCCAATCCATCCACTGTCAGCCGCGGGTGTCGCTTGGTTGCCTGTATTGGCTGGAAGCCCCGCCTTGAGTTGTAACTGTACCGTTTGGGTCCGCACAGTGTTTTGCGGGGTTCCTAAGTTCGATGGCCCACTATACGATTGGGCCGGGTTGCTGGCGTTATAATACGGCAGGACGACGGGCCCACCGTCAGCCTCCTGAAACGCGGCCTCGACAAGGTAGTTGATAGACTGTCCTACGCTTGATGGTGCGGTCAAGGCAAAGGTCGTCGAACCGATGTTGATCCCCATTTTCAGGATCCAGTCAGTGGGATCCGCCGGAATGGATCCGTAAGCCAAAGTATCAATTGGACACAGCTGGGTAATGCTGCCTGGGCCGACAACGATGCTCATGGATGCGGGGCTCGTTGGCTGACACACCAATCCGTCCACGACTGCTTTCGTGCCGAGCATGGCTTGAGCGAGAAAGCCTAGACCGATCATGGCGTTTCTGTTTATCGACAAAAGATCCGTGTCCAACGGGATGCTGCCCGGATAAACTATATTGCGATCCATAGGTACTTTTCACCAATTCCTGGATGAGATTAATTGATCCGCAGCCAAGCCACAGCATTGACGGGAAGAAGGCTGAATAAGGTCGCCTGAATGTCGGCGTCGGTCACATGTCCCGGCAAAAGAGAAAGATCGACATAAGAGATCGTGCCCTCACCGAATCCGCCGGCCGACGTTCCGTAACCCGCCAACATGCCAACGCCCGGTGTTGCTGGACATGTAACCGTGACAAAGAACTGCAGCGGCAGCCGCAGACTTCCCCAGCCACCAGTCAGTCCGTACGCCATTCCCGTTCCCGGCATATTCGGAGTCGCTGCCATGACGCCATAGGAGCCGGTGTCCATGCAATTCGCGGGTTCAAAAATGTTCGGCTGCGTCCCGGTAAGATTTTCCAATCCGGCAGCAACGGCGGAGCGAGTCGCTGCCTCCTGGAGCAATGCCGCCTGGATGCGGCCTCTGTAGGAAAAGTCCGGCTCGTTCGTCTTCCGCCTGAGATGATACCCGAAATAATCAATGGCTATCAGATCGAGCCATTCATCAGTAGCGGTGACAAGCCGCGTCTGAGTGATCACATAAGTGATGAAGCTGTAGAGCCAAACCCACGGAGTCGCGATGCTAACTAGCAGGGCCTCTAGGTTCGGACTTTGCTCGGCAAACCAGCGCTTGGGAAGAAGCGCCCGAAGCCGAGAGACGAAATCGGAGAGGTCACCCGTCATTGACTGCGACCGTGATCTGACCGGCCTTGATTACGGTCCCCGCAGGCGGTGCCATATCTGCCGAAGACCCATTCAACAGTATGCCCGCTATATTCTGAACACCGGGGCCGGCCAGATAAGCATTTTGCGCCACGCGGGTGACCGAGGCACTGCTGCCGATGGGTAGCGTGTTTAGATAGACAAAAATGTAATTCTGAATCATCGGAACGATGAGAGCGGCGACTGAAGTGGAACTCAGCGTCGCCGTCAGCGTAACACTCGCGGTGAGCACCTGCGGATGTATAACGGCAAATGTCGTTCCGATCGGCCGCATCGTCTCAACGGCTGTGGCAACGTCTGAGAGCAGACTGGATGAAGGATAACCAGTCCCATCATCGACGATGACCACGAAGGAACCGGCTTGAGCGGTTCCACCCGGCATGGTATTCTCTAGTATAACGAAGTTTAGGGCTTGTTGGACGTTGTTGATTACATTCTGCACAGCGGTAAGAGTCGCACGGGATCGGCTAGCCAAGTAGCTTTGAAATCGCTGACGAAATGCCCGGTCGGTCTCGGCGTTAGCCCCATTTGAAAGTGGATCAGGGTTGTTAACTTGATCAACACCAGGCAGAGATGCTGCAATCACGGTAACCGTCCCGGACAGGACGTTCCCAACCGACCCGCTAGTCGTGCATATTATCGGTACGTCAGCCGAGCTTACGCCGCTGGGCAAAACATATGCTGCCGCGCTGGACTGCCAGATCGAAAGAGATTGGTCTCCGGTGACAGCGAAGCTCAATGAGCCGTCTGTTGTCTTGACCAGTGTTCCAGCTGGAATTGTGGCAGACAAACTATTCACGAACCGGGAAAATGTTACGATCCCAGTCGATTGCAATGCTGGCAGGCGGGTCTGCCCGAAATCCAGCATCCAGGAGTCTAGATCCGATCCGTTAGACGTGGAGGCACGAGTGGATGCCAGAACCTGAAGAACAAGCCATTGTAGCCAGAGAACGACAGATGCGTTCGCCTCGAATATAGCTCGAACGACAGAGCCTACCGATACGTCGATTAAGCTGGAGGCCGAGCTTTGCAACGCGGCCCCCATGTCCTCAACAAGCTGTGAAAATCCTTTGAGATTTAGGTTCATGCCAAATCATCAACCAGTTGCGACATTGAGCTGGACCGGCGTCGTGGAGGAGGGATCGGCATAAGTGATTGTGGCAACGACGTATCCATTGGCAGCTTTGGCAATACTTGCAGTGATCTGAGGTTCTGGTGCCGTTGGCACAGCGGTCTCTAGAGCTAGCTGTGTCCTGACGATCGCCTCGACATCCGCCGGGTTAGCAGGGGTGCCAACGAATTGGCCTAGTCCGCCTCCGTAGTCCAGGTTCCAGAGATAGTCGCCCGAGTTTGTAAGCAGCCGGCGAACGACACGCTGATTGATGGTGTCTGGGCCAGTTGAAAGGGCCAGATCGCCGCCGGCACCAACAACGAGGTCACTACCCCAGTTAAGAAAGATATCATACATGTTGGTCAGTCCACAGGAGACGGTGAGCTCGTTGTTTCATTTGCCGATATTGAGTGCGTGTGGGAGTTGTAGTGGCCGCGCAGCCCCGACAAAGCCCCGTGCTGATCGTACACGTCGCCCTGCACGTGAAGGTCTCCGCTGATACGGATAGTTCCGTCATTGCAAAGCTTTAGAAAGCTTCCGCTTTGATGAATCAGCCAGAACTCGCCCTCCGGCGCCACCGGCGGCATTTGTAAATTTGAATAAGTCCGCCCAATAATGATGCCCTGCTCCATGTCGCCCTCCTGTGGAACAAGAAGCACCTGATCACCGGGATTGGGGGGGCACACCATCCCCCATCCCTTTCCCACCCACTGCGATAAGACCGGAAGCCAGCCAGACAAAACGCCGTCAGGCTGGATAAGCACGCGCGCAGTTGCATTCTGGGAGTTAACTGACGTTATCGTACCGAACTTTATCTGACCGGTTGTTTGATCCAAACCCGCAGCGTGAGATTTTATCGCGTTCGATAATCTATCGATCATGTGTCCTCGGGTTCAAGCCAAATCTCGGCTTCGATGCGTCGATATCAGGCGAGTACGGCGCGAATAGTCTGACTAGACCCTGACGTCGTGCTGAAATGTCGTTCAACACTTTCAATTTTGTAGGCGGTGTCGAGAAGAGAAATTGTCTCGTCTATAAAGATGATTGTTCTTGGCGAGAGCGCAAGATCCCATGGCATTTCGGCATGCAGGACTATGCCAAGGCGGTTCAACTCAGCAGCATACCGTCCTGCGGAGTCCGTAACCTGCTGCGACGTAAAGTTTGAAGCCGAGAAGAGATAGGGCTGATTGCTTGCTTTGAATGCCGTCTGTGCCGTAACGGCGCCATCACCGGCGGAGTTGCTGTCATACGACGCCATATTCTGGGAGTTCCAGGACTGTACTCGAGCAGTGGCTTTGGAAGCTATGCTTAAAGTTTGTTCAAACCGTATTGTCTTGACATCGCTAAAGGCAATGTGAACTGGTAAGTTAACCGACGGGGTGGCAGGTTGAAAAAATAACGTAGTACTCTGCACAAAAGCATCGAATCCATTTTCGCGGGCAAGCTGAACCAGCAAATCCCAATCCGAACGGAGGCGTGAGAATTGCCCAAGTGACAGTCGAGTGTAACCATCGCCATAATAACGTCCGACATTGCCGGTTGTCGCAGTGACCGCTGGCGTAAGGCCATGATAGGACGCGAGGGTCGATGCCACTTCGGAAGCTGTCTGATTTACAAAATCTTGCTGACGATAGGAGTCGATTAGCGTGGAGGACAGATCCCGTCCCTCTATCGAAACAATCCCTTGTATGGGATCGATATGAACCATGTCAACCATGCCACTGATCAGAGTCTGCGGCGTTGGTTCAGACGCGGCTGTTGCGCTGACTTCGACATAGGAGGATGATAAGTTAGACCAGAACGATATATCTCCGAGTGGTAACTGGCCCATAGCAAACGTAAGGGCGTAGGAATCGGACGAAAAGCAGTTTGTGCTCGCAATGGACGCCTGAAGCAAACCTTGGACCAAGCTTCCGTTCACAGTCACCTGAAGTTCTAATCTGCGAAACTGCAGCCCGGGCATTTATTGTGGTCCGATTCCATCGGAGAAAGTGGATGAGAATTGGGGTATGATGATCTCATTCTGACCCGAGAGCATGGGGTCCGTCAGACCGTTGGCTCGTGCGATATTTATCCATTGCAGTGCGCTGCCGAGTTGATTGGCGGCGATTTCAAAGAGATTCCCACCAAGTACGATAATAGTCTGCACGTCAGTCCCCTGAACCATTCAAGTTTAGTCCGATCCGCCCAACGTAAGACCTAACGTTGACCGCCGCGGCCAATTGTGCCGCGTTACTGACCAACGAGGGAAGCCCCAGGCTAAAACTGCCAGAGCTGGAGTTTGGTGCAGGCGGTGCGGCAATCAATGCGGACTGTACAGTAATCTGGGTGTTGATTGCGTTTAGCGCGGTCCCGACCGCGGCAACAGCCTGCGTTTGGTCTGACGTACCCGTTGTCATTGCATTTGTGGCGGACAGAGCGGTCTGTAGCGTCACAAGGGAGATCGGTGAACCGGCAGCCGCGGACAGGGCATTACCGAGATCTGCCGATATCAAGGCTAAAACGGTCGGCGTCTGTGACGTTGTCACACCGGGTTGATGAGTGACGACGCAGCTGACCTTATACGGAATCCACCACGGACTGTGATACTCAGCCACGAAGTTGCTAACGATCACCCTCCGCCTGAATGTCTCCCACGTCAACCAGACGATCGCACCGGACAGGCGTAGGGCGTCCAATGCGCGAACCCGTGCTTCGGCGTCAGGTCCCGAACATGTCCCTTGAAACGCCACTTCACCATCGTCTGGTCCAAGGCGCTCTACAATCCGATTGCCACCTGACAAATGATGGACTGCTAGTCTATGCCGTCCTCCGAAGCGAACTGACGTGGGGATTTCAAAGCCTTGAAGGCTGATTGATCCGATCTGAATTGGCGAGTCCCGCAAGTTTCAGGTGGCTCCAAGAATTGGTTCTGTTTGATGCGTTTATTGGTAATGTTCAAAAGGGTGCAACCCGGCTTCGGGGTATCGTCACTCGTGGATCGACACCGGTCATGCCGGTGGCAGGTTTACCCAAAGCACGCTCCAAGTATTGTACTGCCCATCGTCCAAGTGCGGAACCGTCAATATGTAGCGTTGCTAGAGTGGGTTCGTTGTTCCGGAGCCGATCGCCATCTGGTGTCAGATCGGGATTGGGCGAAAGCCACTTATTCCGGATCCCGGAGCCTTGGGTCAATAAAGGCTGTTGATTCGTCGGAGGGATATCCTGCCTCCGAAGCGCCTCGGGAATCTCAGCGGTATTGGTTCCTCGACGTCCATCAGGTTGGCAATTTGATCTGCCTTGCGTAGGAAAACTAACAGTCGCGGGTGCGAAAGAGACCGAATTCCGGAATGCGGATGGTCTGTTGCCGAAAGGCCCAATTAGACCATGTCGCCTTCGAGATCCTACGAGCGTTTCTCGGACTGCGACCTCTGCTCTGTCGCGCCTCAAGATGGTCTGGGGGACTACGGTAACCCGCGGCAGTCTCTTTGGGGCTTGCCAACTTAAGCGACCTACAGGTCGTTCCGCCTCGGTTATGGTCGGGGTACGGGGGCCCTTCCACCCCCCGGGTGCATTCATTGGAGAGGTCACGCGCTTGAGGTTCGAGACCGCTCCTGTGGCAATTCGAACTATTCGTTCAATGATGTCGTGGCTTTGGAGAGGAGGGATGGCCCGGATTATGGTCTGAGAGCGAGGCTTCGCCGGCCCCCGACTGAGGGGAGAGGCGGCTACCGGAGCCATGTAACACTTCGGAAATCGCAAGATCCGCTGCAGATTGAGGAACCAGCTAATCCGTTGGGCGTCTACCCTCGGCATACGTGCTGACCCCATGGTCTCGGCTGGGTTGGCCATTATCTCGAACTCATGGCAGGATGCTCCCATTCGAATGCCGACCAATCAAAGGTATGACCTTCGAGAGTGCCGAGGGCGACTACGTAGGCTGCCCTTTCGGTAGCGGAGAGTGAGAACGCGACGTCGAATGGCACCCCGTTCCTAGTAAGGTATAGGCAGTCAATCAGGACGGGGTGCCGAGCGAGTTTCCCACATTGGACTTCTCGTCAGGAATTTCTTGCTCGTCTTTGACTGTATCCGCGATGGCTGCCAGGCCCTCTTCGCCCAAACGGTCGATCAAGGTCTCGATCTGCGACTCGGTTGCCGGTGGCGGCACAGGTACACCGTCGATTTCCAGGACGGAGAACACCAGCCCTGCCATCGAAAGCCAGGGCTCGTTTTGGGCAAGTGCCGGACCGGCGGCCTTGAAGAGCCTCAGCGTATCGAGAGCTGTCAGCCGCCGCAGCATCAGCCGGCGCCCTTTGCAGTCAACAGCCGATAAGACTTGAACCGCCTCACGGATGATGGTCTGTGAGGGGCCCATCAGATGCGCCGCTTCCTGGTCGCGTAGAATTCCATCTTCTGCTTCACACTTGCGTCTCCCTTCCAAGTGCCGGCGCTAGCCAGCTTGAATACCACGCCGTCAAATTGGTAAGTGGAAACCGAGCTATCGGTCTCGGTGATGTACTGATACATCGTGCCGGGTTGAGGACCGCTGCCGCTGTAGAAATCTTGCTCCAAGGTAGAGATAAAGTCATCTAGTGCTGAGGTCCCTCTCTCTACCTCGAAACTGCCCTCCCACCCCTTCGGAAGCTCTGCGCCAAGCTGGGTCCCATCAAGGCGGCTAATCCGAACCGGACTTGTTAGCTGTCGGCTTTCGAAGCCGGTGACATGGCTGATATCGACTCGTCCATTGGGGCCCATCACTACAAGTTGAGTGTCCCGGCCGATTGAGAATGCTGTCAGTCCCACTGCGTGATCTCCTAATTAACCTGACCGGTGGGCAGTGTCTGCCGTGCGACCTGGACGGTCTGTCCTCCCTCGACGTTGACGATGAAGCGCTCGTTAATGGCCTGATACTGGATCTGAGTGTCTGACTGGACATAACCCAGGCTGGTGCGTGAGGAGGGATTGTTGCTGGTGTCACAGATGACGCTGAATGGAAGCGAACCATCGGTGCTGCCGAGCAAGCCTTGTCCATACATGTTGTTCAGAAACGACAATTGCGTCGACCGGATCTGCTGGAACAGGTTGATGTTGATGACTTGCCCCACATATATGCCCATTCCGGCAGCCAACGTCTCGGCGACGTAGTTGGTCAGGCGGGTATAGTTATCTCCATCGATAGCTGCGTTCGATGACGAATTATTCCCTCCCCGGACGCCCCAATATGAACCTCCAGGCTGAGGAGTGCAGATCAGATCGAGGCCGGCACCTAAAAGCGCGCTCAGGTCAGCAGCCGAATACGCGGTGCTCTGGCCCGAACCTGGGGTGCCGGTACGCTGGCTGCCGATCACCCCGTAGATTTGCTTGTTGAGGCTTGATTGTTCTGGCGACAGATTAGCCAGGCGACCAACTGCAAAGCCCTGCGGTGAGACGAGACGGATGGTGTTATTGACTTGGTCAGACCACCACAGCCAGTCGCCGAACATGAGCTTGGCAGCGTAGCAGTCGAGGCCTGCCGCAGCCATGGTAGCCACCGCGTTCGTGATGGTATCGCCGGCTGGCGTCGTGAGGATCATGTATATTCCCTCGTCCAGCCCGAAACCCGCCTGAGTCGTCCAAGTCGTGGAATCGTCGCAATCCGCCAGCAGCGCAAGTCCGCAGCCTTGTCCCCGCAATCCATACATCCCACTGCGACCGGGTGTGTCTGCACCAACCAATTGGTTGCTGCCAACCTGCGTCGCTCCGTCAGATCCAGCGCTCGATGCCCCCAAGGTTAAAGAGAACGAGGCCGGCGAAGCCGTCGTCCCGCCCGCGCTGGCTATGATAAGGAGGGATGGCCCGCGCTGCGGGCCCAAACCCGAATTGACCGCAGCGGCAAGACCCGTCCAGAACGCTGCACCGTTGCCGACGAGTCCGTCGTAAATCTCGGGCTCAAATCCAGAAAGGAGGACCGACAGCCGCCAGGTGTTGGGTTGGGTGCCGGCACCCAATTTCAGCGCTATATTATTGCCGAGAGAGCCGGTGTAGATGGCCGTAAAGCTCGCATTGGAGCCTGGCACGACAACAGATGCGGCGCCATCGGTGCCGTCAGTCACGCGCACGCAGCGGAAATTCGTTGCTCCCTGCTGGACGGCTGTCGCAACATGCGTCCCCATGTCGTACTTCCGTGGCACGATGGACCCAAATTGCTGTGCATAATCGGCCATCGTGCCAACGATGGCGGGTTCATCGACAGGGCCCCAGGTAGCGGTCCCCACAATGCCGACAACGTTTGTCGGAACGCCGTTCAAGACTAAGTTTTGTGGAGGAACGATCTGTACGTATAGATCGGGGACAATCAGCGATGTTGTATTGACGCTGCCTTGTTGAGAGATCGGCACGTAAACTAACCTTTCGACGTGTGGAGCACCGCAACTTTGGTGACGAACTTCTTGTATTCCGTAGAGAGGATTTCCGTGATCTTCGCAGCATCAGCGATGATATCGCCCCGAACTAACCCAAGAAACGGTCTCGTAACAACTAAATGGTGTGTCATCGTTAATGCCTAACCGTAAGTAATATTACTGTTCAAATCAGATGCGCCAAACAGCATCGCGGGTTGCTGGACAACCGTGACCGTCGGGTACTCAACTGTATAGACCAAATCTCGCCTGTAAAGCAGCGCATTCTGGGCCTGATCGTAACTCGTGGTATTCCGATAGACGAATCGGGCGCTCGTTCCGTCTGGGAGCGGCAGGAAGCTTATTTGATCGATCGCAGAATCGATCGCTGCCGCTGCTGCGTCCCGGATTTGTGGGCTTGGGCACCAGCAGATGATCCGCAAATCTTTTTCCTGCCGCCGACTTTCGAAGGACGTCGCATTATCACAGACAACCCTGACCTCGATCAAACCCGCTCCTGCGGTCGTTATGGTAGGGCCCTGTACTGTCGTCGGGCGATCAACCTGAATCAGTTGATTTAAATTCGAAGCGACAAGATCCGCGGAGTCTCCCGACTGGATTCGATACGCATAAGCAGTTCCGTCGATCAACGCGCCGACGACGTCTCCAACTGTGGGGCTACCAAAAATCGTTATCGTCTGACCGGACGCGCTGGCCTCCACCCCTGGCTGCAAAGACTTGGTTTGCCATTCAGGCAAGTAGCGGGTTGTAGTCCGCCCAGAATCGTTGTCAGTGACGACTGTGATGTTGACGACGGATGCACTTAGGTCCGCGTTCAATGTTGCGGAGTTCGGCCATCCACGATAGATCCGGCAGAGTACACCAATGATGCTGGACTGCGATGAACCAGCCGGATACAAGATCGAGGTGACGGTGTTCGCAACCGCTTGCTCGACGTCTGAGATGTCCGCCATTTAGGTTGTTGCCATTCTCGCGCTTATTCGCCAGCCCAGATTCGTCAGTTCGGAGCCCGCTATCACTGCTGTTCGATTTAGGTCGTCAGTGATGAGATCACCAGGCGATAGTATTACGCCGGTGGCCGCAGGAAGGAGAACGTTCCAATAGGGAATGACCTGGTCGGTTGGCAAGTCTGTCGTGGAGGCACTTGATCGAGTCTCGCCCAGAACGCAGGCCGGCCAGCCGCCCAACAATGTCACTGAACTCCCCGAAGTATAGCCCCCGTATGAGTTGCTGGCGGCGTTCGTTTGCATGGCGGGCCGAACGATTGAAATCATCCGGTTGGTTTTTACACACAAAATCGGTAGAAGAGGCTCCTGAGACGCCACGAAGTAATTTCCCGTCTCCAAGACGAGGTAGTCACCGGCACGGGTGTAGCTGGCGTCAAAAACGCCATGCCACAGCGCGTCGCCATAGACGTTGGTCTGTCCGCCATTGCCCTTCGCGGATACGAATGTTGCGGGCAATCTCAGAAATCGGTTCTGCGGATGCAAAGGGTTGACAGGCCCCTTTGGTCGGAAAGCGTCCGCGGCTTGTCCAATATGACGAGCGGATATTCCTAAACCGAGATATAGACGATCTTGAAGCCTTCGGGCATTCATTTTCAAACGATCAAACACGCCGTGCCGCTGGAGAGGGCAGGGCCCTTTGGAATGCCGAGGAAGCCGCATAGGCGCCGTCGCCATTCGTCGAGCAGACGGATCCTGTCGGCCAACTCATCCTTGTTCCGGGTCCACATGGATGCCTGCTCCGTATCAAGGTTGTCGGCGGCCGCAGGAACCGCCAGTTCAAGCATGGTGAGGTTACCCAAATACCGCCGGGTGATCGCGATCTCAGAGGGCGAGAGATTCGTGAGACGAAATTCAAGCAGGCCGTAGACCTGAAAGTAACGCCACGATTGCATTCCAGTCGGGGCCGCCCCGTAGGCTGGATATCCGCAGAAGCGACGGATATCCACCTTTTCGGCGTCTGTAAGAGGGTTCAAACGATTGATCCATCGCCGCGACTGAACAAAATACTGCCCGATCCCGAAGGGGAAATCGCGGCTGCGTAAGAGATCAGGCTGTTGATCGATAGGATCAACCTGCTGCCAGCCAATATTGGCATGTCAGCGGTTGAGGCTGCCACCGTCGGATCCGAACCGAACCGGACAAAGGCCAGGGCGCTCGTTGTATTTGTCACGACAACGGAATCACCGCCGCCCGATAGAGACGCATTTGCGGACACGCTACCAACCGATACGCTTATCGTCCCGGTAGGGCGGAACGGACTTATGGAACCTAGCGGCATGATCGTGGTGCTCTCGTACCGCTCTCAGCCGATATGTTCCACGATCACCGCGCGCTTATACGCAGCGTTGGTCGCGGTCGGAACCGTTGTGGGATTTGTCGTCGTGTCGGATGGCGCGCAGAAGCCACCTATCCAGTACCAGGACTGGGCAATAATCTGCTGCAGGCGGTCGATCGCCTCGCGGGTTACCATAGCGATTCCATCTACCATCGTGATGATCGCGTCCTCCGGAGCCACGTCCGTTGCCGCCATTCCAGCAAAGTCACCCTCAATCAGTGCCCCTTGCCCGCAGATCACGGGTCGACGGATCATCAGACTGGAGAGAGTCGGATGCGCCTGGACGAATGCTTCGGTCGTCGGCACGAAGCGCAGGCCCAGGAAATCGTTTGTCATGCCCTTCTTGAAAACCTGGTTGGCCGAGGTTGCGCCCTGGAAGAGCTGCTTGAAGTCCGGATCAGCAAAAAGTTGCCGGGAAGACACGGGATCGAGATGGCAGTTATAGGCACCGTCGATCTCGGGCACCGCGTTTAACCGGAGTTTGGCCACCGCGTCGAGAAGGTTGGACATCGTTAACGTGTCCGATGCGGTGATCAGCGACGTGTTCGCACGCTGTGACGGGCGCACGATTGTCGAACCGCTGGCGGCCGTCACCGTATTGCCGGCCGTTCCGTCAGACACCAAGACGGTGCCGGACAGCGTGAGCGCACCGGATACGCCGTTCGGTGCTGTTGATACGTTCGTGGCGTCGATCGCGACCCCGACGAGGGTATATACGTCAGAACCGACGGTTACCGTCATCGGGTTGCTGCTACTGACCGCCTGCTGCACACCATTTACAAATATGGTCTGAAAGCCGCGCACGTCGTCGACAAACATCGTCGGACCCGCACTGGCGAGGGTCGTTCTGACACGGGTGTTGCCACCCATATAGGCTCCGAACAGCGCGTTTCGGCTTAATTCGTCCAGGCTGCGGGCAGCTTGTTCGCCATTGACATATGCGTTCTGTAGAAACTGTGACGCGATACCGACGCGCTCGGTAACGACGTTGAGATCGGTCGTCGCGGCATAGAGATTGATGGAAATCGTGTACTGCTCAACACCCCAGGTGGTCGGCGTCAGGCCATTGTCCAAGTTGGTATTCATCGTCGGCGCCAGCGGCGTCGTGATAGATGGCTTCAATCCGGCCCGGGTCTTCGTCAGCGTCTCACCAATGCCAACGGCCACCGTAATTTGATCGGCACAAGCTCGGTACCCGAGCCGCGACCGCAATGCTTGGGCGAATTCGCGCTCAAGAAAGCCTTGCTGAATGATTGGCTGAAGTGAAACGGGAAAATTTTGAATACCCATCAATCGTCCTATCTAAGATCTGCGACCGTTGTCTGCTATGACGAACGATCAGTAGTATTGCTTGGTAACCGCTGTCCGTGCCACAGCATATTCTTCGTCGGTCATTTCCAGTGCCGTCTTTTGCCGAACCGGCTTTGATGCCGGGGCAGTGGCAGAGCTTGATGACGAGGTCACCGCAAACAACCACGGCTTGTTCCGTCTGAGATCGTCCATCAGTTTCCGACCTCCAACTATATTATCGTCGCTGCCGAGTCGAACGGCCGAAACATCAATCATTTTCAAGCCATCCAAATCGATCATTCCCGCTCGGACGGCCTCTGTCCGCAAGTGCGCCGCCACCAGACGGGTTTCGAACTCGTCTCTTAACTTGGCGAGATCCTCGGACGCCTTCTGCGCTCGCTCGTCTAGATCTCCTCCCTGCTCTGACGTAGATGGTACTTCAGCCAAATGATCATCCATTTCAATCTCGCGGAATGCTGTCAAGACTTGTAGAGGCCGGTCCGCCGTCTAGATATTCTATATCGTAACAAGCTGCAATTGCTTTCAGGGCGGTTTCCCGGCCGATGCATCCAGCAGCTACCAAGGACGTCAATGACTGAACGTCTTTTTGACGGTCATCTGCCGTCATGGGATACCACCTCGGCCATTTGAGACTTAATGGCGCACCCGGATCCAGGGGTTCGATCGCTTCGCCTAGAATGACGAGGTTGTACCTCTGCGACGCACTGACGATGAGGCGGGCGAGCTGCAAAAGACCAGTCTCCCCATAGCTGATTCGAAGTCGATCAGCCAGCCAGATTAGACCCTGATTGAGAAGCTCCAGGGCGCGGCCGGATTGCGCGGCGGTAATGCGCTCAGGACTAGCCCGATTTCCGTGAATGCTCTCTAGCGCAAGCTCGCGCAAAGTGCGGACATATTCGATGACCGCAGCCGATGCTGTTCCCCCGATCTCCAGGAGACGGGCGTCGCCCTTCTCAGAGACGATAAGGGCATTTCCTGCTCCCTTTATGAACTCACCGTCTGGAAGCGCAGGTTCCTTCAACAGCAAGGTCGGGTCGCTGCTATATTTCAATCCACGGCCCACTTGACTAAGCTGATAGTCAATTTCAACCTGGGTATGCATCGCCGCTGCAAACGTGCATGCACCATCGGCGCTATCGCCAGTCGAGGCCGTTCCGGGCAGGTTCTTGATCCAAACGATCGGCACAGCGCCGAGTTGGTGCAATACGGAGCGGGCAGTGTCGACAACGGCGGGAAGCGACTTTCCGACAGGCGTCGGCTGAAACCAGGTCTCACTTCTGGCGTCCCAGCATCGTGCGAACCAATATTGTTCATCCGGATCGTCGATGGCGTAGCCATTACGCAGAAGATCCGCGCCAGTGACTTTGTATCGCTCATCGACCCGGGCCAGCATATCAGGTTCCGATGGATCCCAAGTGGGTGTAAGGTACATCGTATCCAGGACATCAATGAAGAGCCGACCCTTCAGCACGCGTAGCAGTAGTGCGACAGAGCCGGTCGCGCCGCTCATCGCGGCCTGGGTCATCGTGAGATTGAGACGAGTTTCTTTGACGATATTGGCGAATGCGGCACGCACTTTCGGATCGGGACTGTCGATGGTCGGAAAGTGGCCCTCACTGAACAACAGCGACACACTGTCTTCAACGACAATGCGGCACAGCGGATATCTGACACTCGGGCGGCGCTGACGTAGGGGGATGTATTCGCCGGTTGGGCCTCTCTCTTCATGAAAATGATATGGGAGTGCGTCATAGAGCGTTCCGTCCACAACGCGATTGAGGATCGTTAATTTGCGGACACGCTGAGGGTAGTCATTGTCACGGGGGACCAAATCGCACAGTGTATCAAACATAATGTTCCAAACTTCGGCTTCGGCAGTTTGTCAGCGGCCGAGGATAGATACCGCTATCGACGTTGGCGAGCGTGGGCGCGAGGTCAATGTGGCAAATGCGCGCACCAGGGCGTCTACCTGATCGTCCTTCTTGCCCCAGGGAAAATCTCGCATTTCGTCTATGAGAGTTCGGCTCCAGTCAGCCGGAACGATTGCCACGTTTCCGGCCTCCACTTGAGACGCAAGGGGCATTGCCCGTGTCGCCTTGGACCCGGTTTCCCGAGACGAGATTACGTGAAAGCCGGCTAGTTGCCGTGTTAGGTACGCCGACTGACTCTTGCCTGCCTGGCCGGGATCCTCGGGAATCGCTACGATAACTTTTTTTCCGTCCTTCTGTGCGGTATTGACGATCAATTCCTCAACCTGGTGTGGCGTACCGCGGATGCGGGCGACATCCGAAATGAGATAGCGCCCCGTCTTCTGGCGCGATAATTTAATGCCGACGGTCCAGTCGGGATCGTTCCGCCCGGTATGTCCGGTCGCAGCTAGATCCCAGGCTCGAACAGTTGCTTCTGCATCAAACTCAGGCTGTACGACCGCAATCCGATCGGTAGAAAATAGCCTATCGCCGGAAGGCAATGGATTTTGTTGGAACAGCGCCGACCAGGCACGCTCCCCTATAAGCTCCCTCTTCCTTGTCAATGCATCATAATCTTCCCAGTCCGGCCATAACGGAGATCCCACAGGGCGGCCCAATGGGTCGCCAGATTCTGCGAGCGCAGGCAGACGCACCACACGCCATTCCCCCCTGGATTTGTCCAAAAGCTGCCCGCCCAGATCGTCAGGGTGCCACCGGGTCATGATCAATATCACTTTGCCGCCTGGCTTCAGACGTGTCGTGACATCTGACTTATACCAATCCCAGATATGCTCGCGCTGCCGCCGACTTTCGGCGTCAGCCTGCGATTTTATTGGGTCATCGATGATGACAAGGTCAGCTCTTCTGCCCGTTATGGCTCCATGGACACCAACCGAGAGATATTCACCACCGCAACTCGTGGTCCATGCCTCTACCGCGCGTTGATCCTGTGTGACACCAAACCCCAGATATCGTTGTTTACCCAATATAAGTGAGCGAACACGTCGGCTGAAGTGTTTTGCTAAGCTAAGCGAGTGTGAGGCACTGATTAAGGACGAGTGCGGGTGCTGTGTAAACCACCACGCTGGAAAAATGATCGATGCATAGGTCGACTTTGCGGACCCTGGCGGCATCAGGATCATCAGTCTGTCATATTCGCCGCCTGATAGCCCCTCTAGCTCTGACAACAAATAAAGGTGGTGGGCAGCCGGTCGATAACTAGTATCATTAAGCACTTCTTCTGCCCAGGATCGAAGTGTGCCCCGGATTTGACTTCTCAAAAATAGTGTTTGTTCGATGGGATAAATGTCATTCTGGTAAACTTCCGGTACGCCTATACGAATGACGGGTCTTTGTTGACATCCTTGGGTCTGCGCACCACAAGAGACAGGTCCGTGTCGTCAAAGCCCGATCATAAAGTGAACCTTACACTATTTTGGGGTGTTTGGTCAAGCCTTTTTTTCCTATCTGCGGGCGTCACGTGCAAGGCATCTTCGACAAAGCGGTCAACCGGCGCGATCCGTCGCAGTCAACATATGTCCTTGTCAGATCCGGTTGAGCCGCTTTACGTACGTCTCATGAACGTACTGCCGACCACGAACGCGGAATATGGCTTTCAGATCGTCGCCACCGATGCACTGGCGCGTGCCGGCGTCCTGTACACTGCGCACGGTCCGCTCGAAACACCTGCGTTCATGGCTGTTGGTACCGCGGGATCCGTCAAGGCCATGACTGCCGGTGCGGTTCGGACGACCGGATGTCAGTGCGTCCTTGCTAACACGTACCACCTCATGTTGCGTCCCGGCGTCGACCGTGTGGGCGCCCAAGGAGGTCTCCATCGCTTCATCGACTGGCCAGGTCCCATCCTCACCGACTCCGGAGGCTTTCAGGTCATGTCGCTGGCCTCTCTGCGGAAGATCGACCGCGACGGAGTGACTTTCCAATCCCACATCGACGGTAGCCGCCATCGCTTGACGCCATCCCTATGCATGGATCTCCAAAATAAATTCGATTCTACGATCACGATGGTGCTGGACGAATGCACCGCATTCCCGGCGACATACAATGCGGCGGCGTCATCGATGGAGATGTCGATGCGTTGGGCAGACCTGTCAAAGCAGGCATTCAGTCCGCGCCCCGGATACTCCCTGTTCGGGATCGTCCAGGGGAGCATTTACAAGGACCTGCGCGTACAATCTGTCAATGTTTTGAAAAACATTGGATTCGATGGTTATGCCGTCGGCGGACTGGCGGTTGGAGAAGGGCAGGCGGCCATGCTGGACACACTTGATGCGACCGTCCCTCATCTGCCTGAAGCGGCGCCTCGCTATCTCATGGGCGTCGGAACCCCAGACGATATCTTACATGCTGTCGAGCGAGGTATCGATATGTTCGATTGCGTAATCCCAACCCGAGCGGGTCGGACCGCTCGGGCCTATACCCACACCGGCGTCCATAACATCCGGAACGCACGTTTCGCCGACGATGGGGCCCCGCTCGATAGTGAATGCGGTTGTCCAGCTTGCACTAGGCATAGTCGGGCATACCTCCATCATCTCTTTAGGGCTGGAGAGATGCTCGGACCGATGCTCCTCACCTGGCACAATTTAACCTACTATCAGTCTCTGATGCGAAGCATCCGCTCCGCGGTCAAAGCTGGACAATTTTCCACGCTCGCCGGCCGCCTGCGCGCGGGTTTGGAGAAACCGGAGACATTCCAATGACTGAGCCGCCGTCATATGGGCATCTCACACTGCTCGGGCACCATGCTGTCCAACCGGCTAACCCAGCCGATGCCAATTTGGAGCGCGTGCCGAACCCAGCCACCGGCAAGCATTACATCGTGCGGTTGACCTGTCCGGAATTCACGTCGCTCTGTCCTGTGACCGGTCAGGCGGACTTCGCGCATATCATGATAGACTATATTCCGAGGGACTGGATCGTCGAGAGCAAGTCCTTCAAATTTCTCATGGGGTCCTATCGTAACCACCGGGCTTTCCACGAAGCGTGCGCCATGGAGATCGCGGGCAAATTGGTCGGCTTCCTCGATCCCGTGTGGCTGCGCCTAGGCGCCTACTGGTACCCGAGAGGCGGAATTCCCATTGATGTCTTTTGGCAAACGGATGTTCCGCCCATCGCCGTTTGGGTGCCAGACCAGGACGTTCCCCACTATCGCGGACGCGGTTGAGGGGGCGCAAGGAAAGGAATTGAAAGTGATGGCGTCCAGGCCGCCGACCGGCCCCGCGGCGGCCAATAGTCGCTCGTCTGACTCAAGAAACCAAATCCGAGACCGAGCATTGCGGATCGGTTTCGATGCGATCGGGTTCTGTCCAGCAAGTCTCGGCCCGGAAGCGCGCGAGCGACTGACCCACTTCATCCAGGCGGGCTATCATGGCGACATGGCGTGGCTCGCCGCTAAAGCCGAACAAAGAAGTCATCCCCAATCGCTGTGGCCCGAGGCGCGGAGCGTCATCGTGGTCGGGTTCTCATACGCGCCAAAGGATGATCCTCTCGCAATCACAACCCAACCAACCAAAGGCGCCATATCAGTTTATGCCCGGAACCGCGACTACCATGAAGTCATCAAAGGTAAGCTGAAACACTTGGGACAGTTCCTGGTCTCACATTTTGGATGCGAAGTGAAGGTCTTCGTCGATACGGCGCCAGTCATGGAAAAGCCCCTGGCACAAAGCAGCGGGCTCGGGTGGCAAGGGAAGCATACCAATCTGGTGTCGCGCGCATTCGGCTCCTGGTTGTTGCTTGGAGAAATCTATACGACGCTGGAACTGGCCCCGCTCGAAATGACCGGCGATCATTGCGGCTCATGTTCCCGATGCCTCGATGTTTGCCCCACCAAGGCATTTCCCGCACCTTACCAACTCGACGCGACGCGCTGTATCTCCTACCTCACCATCGAACATAAAGGACCAATCCCCCATCACCTTCGAACGGCGATAGGCAACAGAATTTACGGCTGTGACGACTGCCTCGCGGTTTGCCCGTGGAACAAGTTCGCCCGCCCGACATCACACGAGCAGCTAGTGGCCCGGGACGTACTGACCGGACCGCTCTTGGCCGAACTGGCGGCGTTGGACGAACCCCAGTTCCGAGCCATGTTTTCTGGCTCGCCCGTCAAGCGTATAGGACGAAATCGCTTCGTTCGAAATGTGTTGATCGCGATAGGCAATTCCGACGATCCGTCACTAAAGGTTTCCGCGCACGCATTAGTAAACGATCCCGATCCAGTCGTCGCCGAAGCCGCTGTCTGGGCCTTAAATCGTCTGGATCAGCTTTCCTCATGTATCTCCAGCGCACGGGCATAAACCACCTTCCGCGGCAATCCCGTTGCCATACTTACCAGTGCCGCCGCGTCCTTCACCGTCTGAGTCTCCAACGCAGCCCGCAGCCGCCCATCAAGGTCTTCGAGATCGTCGGTCTCGGGTGGCCCAATCAGCAAAGTGATCTCACCACGTGGCGGTTCGCGGGCAAACAGATCCGCCAGATAACTTAGTTTCCCACGCTCAATCGCTTCAAACCGTTTGGTGAGTTCACGAGCCACTGCGGCGCTTCGATCTCCGAACACCTCCAACAAGTCCACAAATGTTTCGATCAGTCGGTGGGGCGCCTCATGCCAGATAAGCGTCGTCGACAGCCCGGCACGCTCGGCTGCCCTCAAGCCGCTGAACGCAGCCCGTCGGGCGCCCTGTTTGGCAGGCGGAAAGCCAAGAAACATGAAAGGCAATGGCGGCAATCCGGAGAGAATCAACGCGGTTACCGCGGCGTTTGGTCCCGGGATCGCGGTCACCGTCAGATCAGCCTCTATGGCCGCCCGAACAAGTCGATAGCCTGGGTCCGATACAAGGGGTGTCCCAGCGTCAGAAACCAGCGCAACTGTCTGGTTTGCCCGCAATCTTTCAAGAACCGATGCGATCCTGGCGTCCTCATTATGCTCATGGAGTGTCTCGGTTCGGCTGCGGATATCCAAGGCCGTCAGCAGCCGTGCGGTCCGGCGGGTATCTTCGCAGAGGATCAGGTCGCAGGTGTCCAGGACAGACCGTGCACGAAGTGAAATATCCCCGAGGTTGCCGATTGGAGTGGAAACAAGCACAAGGCCACCCAGCGAGGCGGGCCGGCCGTCTCGCGGGTCATCCGGAGACCCACCCGATGCGACAACGGGCATTTCTTCTCCTCATCTGCGCCCTGACCTTCTCAGGCTGCTCTGGGCAATCCGCGGGACGCTACGGAGTAGGCTACCAGTCTGGATCAAATGCTTCGACGCGGCTAGGCGGGAATACGCCTGCGCCGGGTCAGGCAACGCAGGCGGTTGCAATTTTGCTACCGTTGACCGGGCCACGGGCGGAACTTGGCCAGGTTCTGCTACAAGCTGCTCAACTTGCCTTTCTGGACAGCCGTGGTCTTTCGCTGGATGTCCTGGACACGGGTGGAAACGCAACGCGTGCAGCCGCAGCGGCTCAAGCGGCACTCACCAATGGAGACAGCTTGATCCTCGGACCCCTGACGTCGTCCGAAACCGCGTCGGTCGCCCCGGTCGCTCGCCGGGCTGGTGTCCCCGTGCTGGCGTTCACCAATGATCCTTCGCAGTCCCAGCCCGGGGTTTGGCCACTTGGCATTTCGCCAGACCAACAAATCCGGCGCTTGGTTGTTGCGGCCCAGGCCCAAGGGAAGACGGTGTTCGCCGGGCTGCTCCCGGACTCCGATTTTGGCCGGGCGATGGCCATGGCGCTTACCAAGGCGATGCAGGCCTCCGGTTTGCAAACAGCGGACGTGAGGATGCATCCGCCTGGCATGGCGTCCATAACCGCTACAGTGCGCGACCTGTCTGACTACGCAAACAGAAGGGGGCCAATTGACGAGAAAGTTAAGGCCGCTCGGGCTCTCGGAACCCCAGATGGGCGTCGCGAAGCGCAGGAGCTTCTGAAAACCCCCATTCCGCCTCCGTCCTTCAACGTCCTCCTTCTGGCGGACACCGGCGACGCGTTACAGGAGATTGCCGCCGTTTTGCCGTATTACGATGTCGATCGTTCGACGGTTCAGATCATAGGCCCGGCTCTCTGGTCGGACCCAGCGAGTGGGTCGGCGGCGGTTCAAGGTGCGTGGTACGCTGCCCCTGATAACAGCACGCGGAGCAATCTCGAGCGCGACTACACGGAAAAATACGGTGTTCCTCCCCCTCCGTTAGCGGACTTGGCTTATGATTCGGCTTCGGTCGCAAAGGTGATCGTTGGTCCGCGAGGAAGCGATATTGCGGTCCTCACGCAGCCTGGCGGGTTCGTTGGAACCGATGGCTGGTTCACGTTAATGCCTGATGGTCAGGTAAGGCGCGGACTGGCGGTATACAGGATAGAACGGGCGGGTCCCGAACTCATCGACCCCGCAGCGCAGTCCCCCGAGGCGCCGGGCTTATGATGCGGTTGACCGAAGTTCAGCTTCTGCCGAGACCTACGAACCCGACCAATCGCTCAACCTCGTTGACGATCGGATCTGCGATGGCGGCAGCCCGATCGGCGCCGGACCTCAGGACATCGATAAGTGCCCCCTGGTCGCCGAGCAGCCGGCTTGTTTCCGCAGCGATCGGGCCCAGTTTCGCCACGAGCAAGTCCGTCAGGGCGGTCTTGAATTGACCAAACCCCTGACCGCCATGATCCTTGAGCACCGCAGCGTGATCCGTATCGGTCAGTGCCCCGTAGATTCCAACCAGATTGCGGGCCTCAGGCCGGTCCGCCAGTTCTTCGACCCCAAACGGTAGCGGCATCGGGTCGGTCTTTGCCCGCCGGATCTTCAGGGCGATCGTTTCGGCATCGTCGTTCAGATTGATTCGGCTCTGATCCGATGGATCTGACTTCGACATCTTCTTAGTGCCATCCCGCAAGCTCATGACCCGTGCGGCAGGACCGAGGATCAACGGCTCGATGCTTGGAAAGAAATCAACACCAAAATCGTGATTGAATTTCTGGGCGATGTCATTGGCAAGTTCGAGATGTTGCCGCTGGTCATCGCCAACCGGCACGCGGGTTGCCTTATAGGCGTGGATGTCCGCAGCCATCAGGTTCGGGTACACATACAGTCCGGACGAGGCGTTCTCACGGTCTTTTCCCGCCTTGTCCTTAAACTGGGTCATGCGGTTGAGCCAGCCTAGCCGAGCGACGCAATTGAAGATCCAGGCAAGCTGGGCATGGGCACGCACGCTCGATTGCAGGAATAGGATGTGATTCCGTGGATCGACGCCGCAGGCCAAAAGAACCGCCGCCATTTCGAGTGATTGCTGACGCAAAGCTGCCGGATCCTGCCACGCCGTGATGGCGTGCAGATCAACCACACACCAGATGCAGTCGTGGTCGTCCTGAAGCTTGACCCAGTTGCGGATCGCACCGAGGAAATTCCCAAGCGTGGGAATGCCAGACGGTTGAATGCCTGAGAAGACGCGTTGCATACCGTTCAAGTCTCTGTCGTTGGGGCCGAACTGATGGCTGATCCGCCCTCGCGGCGCAAGCGACGACGCGACATCATGCGACCAAGATCCCGAAGGTCGTAGGCGCCAAATACGGAGGCCGCGACCGCGTATGTCAGCATTCCGGCGCCCACCAGACCTGCGAGGGACGCCACGCGGAGCCATCCATGGGGCGTCACCTGAAACAACACGATTCGCAAGCCCCACAGAACGCCGGCCATCGCCACTGACGCTCCAATCATGCCGGCGCATCGGCGGCGAAGTTGGCGATCCGCCACGAAATGTTCCCGCCGCTTCAGAACGAACGCCAGCCCAGCAACATTGCAGATAGCGGCCAGGCTGGTTGCCAGCGCCGGACCTATGTGGGCTAGGGGTATCATGAACGCGAGGTTCAGAGCCAAATTCAGCACCACGCTCCCAACCCCGATCTTGACCGGCATGCTGGTGTCGCCTCGCGCGAAGAACGCGGGCGCGAAGACTTTCACTAACACGAAGGCCGGCAATCCCAGCGCGTAGGCGGCGAGCGATTGTGAAGAAAGATGCACGCTCTCCAGATCGAAAGCCCCCCGGCCAAACAGGACGAGCATGATTGGTTGTGCACAGACGATTAACGCTAGTGCGGCCGGCAGCGTCAGAAAAAGTCCGTATTCAATCGCCCGGTTAAGCGTGCCGATCGCCAGGGCGCCCTCGCCAGCTCGAACCTGCCGGGACAGGAGCGGCAACAGCGCCGTTCCGACCGCGGTGCCGATCACTCCCAACGGCAATTGCTGCACCCGGTCCGCGAAATAGAGGATCGACACGGTGCCTGGCGGCAACAGGCTGGCGATGATCACATCGACGGTCAGGTTGAGTTGGGTCACGCCCGCCCCAACAAGACCGGGTGCCATACGTCGCATGAGAAGAAACATCTGGGGAGTCATCCTCGGCCGGGGGATCTTGAGCGCCATTCCCCCGCGCCGAACGGCCATCATCAGAAGCCCCAATTGCGCGACCCCGGAAATCGTCACGCCCCACGACAGCGCGTGCCCAACAGTGGGGACATACGGCGTCATCCAGATCATGCATGCGATCGAGACGATGTTGAACAGCACATAAGACGCGGATGCCGCGGTGAATTTCTCCAGCCCATTCAGAACACCCGACACCAAAGCGGCGAGACAGATCAGCACGAGGTAGGGAAAGGTGATCCTGGAGAGGCTGATCGCAAGGGCAAACTTGCTCGGATCCTCAGCGAAACCAGGTGCCAGAACAGCCATAAGTTCAGGCATGAAGATTTCGCCAAGTATCGTCATGATGCCAAGCCAGAAGGCCATCACCGCGAAAGCTTCCTGGGCGAACTGCTTGGCGGCCCCGATGCCTTCCGTGTGCAGCAGCCCGGAGAACGCTGGGATGAACGCGGCGTTGAAGGCACCCTCGCCAAACAGCCGCCGGAACAGGTTGGGGAGCTTTAAAGCGACGAAAAACGCGTCAGCGATCGGGCCCGTCCCAATTAACGCCGCAATTAGCATGTCCCGCGCAAAACCCAGGATCCGGCTAATCAGCGTCCATCCGCCAACCGTCAGGATGCCCCTCAGCATGTCTGATCCGGTCCAGTCCTATGGTCCTTACTCATCCCGTTGCGGCCGCGACAGAAGCTGCGCGATGGCCTGATCCAATGTTTTCAACCCGGCCAGCAGGTCGGCCACGGCACGGCAGATAGGCAGCTCGACTTCTCCCGCGCGGGCGACCAAAGCGGCTGCGGTCGTCACTCCCTCCGTCACCCCCGTCCGGCTGGCGAGAATGTTCGACAGGCTTTCGCCCCGACCAAGCGAGTGACCAAGGCTGAAATTACGGCTGGAAGGTCCAGTACAGGTCAGCACCAGGTCTCCCAGACCCGATAGGCCCATGACCGTTTCCGCCCGTCCGCCGAGGGCGATGGCCAGACGGCACACCTCGCTTAGCCCGCGGGTCACCAAGGCCGCACGAGCATTTTCACCCAAGCCGGCACCGATCACCGCGCCCGCCGCGATCGCGATGACGTTTTTAGCGGCGCCACCAAGCTGGGCGCCAATCGGGTCGTCATTACCGTACAATCGAAAGGTGTTCGTGGCTAGCATCTGACGAACCTGCTCCCGCAAACCGGGGTCGGTGCTGGCCACAACAGCGGC
The DNA here is from genome assembly GCA_050010355.1 of Rhodopila sp. Lineage (GTDB taxonomy): Bacteria > Pseudomonadota > Alphaproteobacteria > Acetobacterales > Acetobacteraceae > Rhodopila. The sequence goes on from JBEKLE010000025.1 coordinate 25,392, forward strand.
GGCCGGGAGACCCCTCGCCACCTCGTGAGCGAAGTTGGGTCCGGTTAAGACGGCGAGTGGCTGGCCCGGGGACACATCGGCCACTACCTCCAGCGGAAGTAGATGAGTCTTCGCTTCAACGCCCTTGGCGCAGACCACAATCGGTCCCCCAACTAGCCCGAGATTCAGAATTGACCAGCGGAGCTGCTGTGTCGGAACAACCCACAGCAATAAGTCGATGCCGGCGGGGATGTCGTGACGCAGTTCAAGAGCGTCTGGGAGGTTCGCGCCTGGGAGGCGGGTATTTTCCCGCCTGGTAGCGATAGCGCAGGCGGTAGCCGCGTCCCGTGCAACCAGCGAGACAAGATGGCCCGCTCGCACCCCCTGCAACGCCAGTGCGGTGCCCCACGCGCCAGCACCAACAACTGCGAGCTTACTCATGGGCCAATCTGAATACAGCCGTTCGGGCCCCAATTTCGTTATCGCTGAGCCCTGCCAGAGCAGCCTCGGCAATCGATTTCGACTGATCTTCAAATTGGTAAGGCGGATTGATCACGATCAGACCGCATCCATTCAGTCGGTCGACACTCTGTGTATCCCTGACATGGAGCTCCACAGCGACGATGTCGCGGATGCCGGATGACCTCACTGTTGCATGGAAGGCGCGGACTTCGGCCATTCGCTTGACCGGGTACCATGCCGCAAATACCCCATGGCTGAACCGGCTATGACCATGACGAAGGCCATCCGCAAGCGTACGGAACTCGTCTCCCGACTCGAACGGCGGATCGATGAAAACCAGACCCCGCCTTTCTCGTGGCGGCAGCAGTGCACCGAGGGCCTCCCACCCCGACCGCTCATGAACTTCCACCTGCGGATCGAGGCGAAAATGTCGCCGCAATGAAGCCGCTTCATCGGGGTGGATTTCGCAGCAGGCCTCGCGGTCAGTCCCGCGCATGACTGCCCGGGCTAAGGTGGGCGAGCCCGGATACAGACCGAGATGTTCCACCAACGCCAGATAGCGCTGTAAAGCCGGCGCAGGCCTCTGAAGCAAACGGCGTATACCGGTTTCAGCCTCGGCCGTGCGTCGCGCTGCCTCGCCTTCAAGGTCGTACCGACCTGCCCCCGCGTGGGTGTCGAGCACAAAATATGGTGACGGCTTGCGTCCGAACGAATCGAGCAACGCGACCAGCAATGCGTGCTTGAAGCAATCGGCAAAGTTCCCAGCGTGGTAAGCGTGGCGATAATTCATGCCGGAACCGCTTCCAGCGCTTCAAGCGGCCACCGTGGATGGGCCGCGGCATCAAGCCCGCTGCTCCAGCCACGCCGCAACCGCTCGATGCCGACCCAGGCAACCATGACCGCGTTGTCGGAACAGAGCCTCACCGGCGGAGCAATCAGACAAAACCCCCGGCCCCGAGCGGCCTCGGCCAAGCCAACGCGCACAGCAGCGTTCGACGCCACGCCGCCGGCGACCACTAGCAAGTTCGCCGCCGGAAAGCGGCCTCGCATCATATCCATCGCATGCTCAGCCCGATCCGAGAGGACGTCGACGACGGCCTGTTGAAAGCTCGCCGCGACGTCCGCGCATCCTCGGCGACTGAGCTTTGGACCTAGCCGCAAAACGGTCTGCGCTACCGCGGTCTTCAGGCCTGAGAAACTGAGTTCGCATCCCGGCCGTCCTATCATGGGGCGTGGAAACGGGTGGCTGGCCGGGTCACCTTCCGCGGCTATTCTCTCCACAGCGGGCCCACCTGGCCAACCGAGTCCCAATAGCTTCGCGACCTTATCGAAGGCCTCTCCTGCCGCGTCGTCGACGGTCCCGCCCAACCAGACATGCTGCCCGACATCGGTGACCGCAGTGCATTGTGAATGACCCCCGGAAAGGAGGAAAAGCAGGAATGGAAACGGCGCACCGGAGGTCATCAACCCAGGCAGACGAGCGGTAAGTGCGTGCGCTTCAAGGTGGTTCACCGCAACGAATGGAAGGCCATTGGCGATTGCCACGCCTTTGCCGAACTGGCACCCGACTATTAACCCACCTATCAAGCCGGGGCCCGATGTGGCCGCTACTCCTTCCAGGTCAGGAAACCCTACGCCAGCATTGACCATTGTTAGACGAGTCTGGTCTGGGAGGTAACGCAGATGTGTCCTGGCGGCAATCTCCGGAACTACGCCGCCAAACGGCGAATGCTCCGAAAGTTGACTGTGCACGGATTCAGCCAGGATTTGGCCGTTTCCATCAAGCACCGCAACAGCTGTTTCATCGCAAGATGTTTCGATACCCAGAACCGGTTTCACCATACTTTCCCAGCCGACGCCCGCGCCCCGGCAGACGGCAACCTGTTTCCATCTATCCATCTGGAAGTTACAATATTCATCCGGCTCGCGTCACATATCATCGATAAGGGGGGCTCTTTGACAAAGAGTAGCCTTTTTGAACCGCGTTCTGATCACTAGGCCAGAGCCTGGCGCGACCCAAACCGCAGCACGTGTTTTAGCGCTCGGCCTCTTCCCGATCGTCGCGCCGATCCTCTCCATCGTCTTAAGAGAGGTTAATGCACCCAGTCGAGTCGCCGCGACCCTTCTGACAAGCCGAAATGCCGTCCCCGCGTGTCCCCCCTCCCTGCACGGCCGCCCGGTCTTCGCCGTCGGTACCGCAACCGCCGCCCGAGCTGCCGAGGCGGGATTTAGTCAGGTGTATGATGCGGATGGAGACGCCAAGGCGCTTGCGAGCTTGGTGGCCGACAGGCTTTCACCCTTGGATGGCGGTTTGTTCCTGCCGACGGGGGAAGGGCAGGGCACGGATCTCGCCGCGTCGCTGCGCCGGCGTGGCTTTCACGTTATCCGGCGGGTCGCCTATGCGTCTGCTCGCGTGCCGGTCCTTCCCGAAGCTGCTGCAACCCACCTGAGGGAGGCCAAATTGTCGGCGGCGATGTTCTTTTCAGGCGAGACCTCGCGTCACTTCGTCCGTCTTCTCCGGGCCGCCGGATTGATCGACACTGTCCGCGATGTCGAAGCGGTGTCTATCAGCGAGCGAGCGGCCGTGGCACTACGTCTTCTTCCATGGCGACGTATCAGCGTCGCCGCGAAGCCGAACCAGGACGCAATGTTGGTGCTACTGAATGTCTGACCACCCTCCTTCTCCGCCGGTCGACGAAACGCCCGAGCGCGTTGTCCCGGTCCCCAATCCGCCGCCACGCCATCTCGCTCCATGGCTTTACGGCCTGGGTTTCCTCGTACTGGCCGGGGCGATCTATTATCTGTGGCAATACCCCAGGACGGCGGCCGAGACTGCCGATAATGCTTTGGCGATTCATACGGTTCAGCAGCGCCTCGTCGATATCGATGCGCGGCTGACCCGTTTGGAACAGCGACCAAGTGTTGATCAAGGGAAAATCAACGCTCGGTTGGATGCCCTCGATGAACGGGTGCGGGATCCCACGCAGCTCGCAAGCCGGCTGGACACACTGTCCGGTCGGATCGAATCGCTTGCAGGGCGCGACCAGACTGGCCTCGACACGGCCAAGCAGCAGCTTGATGCGATTGCGAACCGGATCGCATCCGTCGAGTCGAGCGCGGGCAGCCTCGATGCCGTTACCAAACGGATGAACCGAATAGCCAAGCTACAGCAAGCGTCCTTCGCACTCGCTGCCGGCCAGCCCATCGGTGATATACCGGGCGCGCCTGAACCCCTGGCGCGTTATGCGCATGTTGCGCCACCGACTCTGGAACAGCTCCGCCTTCGCTTTTCGCGAGACGAGCAAGCGGCTCTGGGTGCGATCCAACCGGACGACAGCAATGCTCCCTTCATCGGCCGCGTGCTGGACAAGGCCCAAGGCCTGATCACTATTCGGCGAGGCGACGACGTCGTCGTGGGTAATACCGCCGCCATCATCTTGAGCCATGCACATGCGGCACTCGATGTCGATGATGTCGCCGGGGCCGTGAATGCCGTCGAATCATTGACGGGACAGCCCGCCCAGGCAATGGCAAACTGGCTCGCAGACGCAAAGGCGCTCCTGGCGGCACGTGCCGCGCTGGCTAACATGGCTAATCAAATATGATGCTGAAGGTTATACTTTTCCTCCTCGTTGCCTTTGCAATGGTCGCAGTGGCTTGGCAACTGGCCGGAATCCCCGGCCATGTCGCCGCATCGATGGGCACATTCACGGTCGAAACCTCGACACCAGTCGCGATTCTGCTGCTGGCTGCTCTGGTGGTAGCGATTCTGTTAGTGCTTCGCGTCGTCCGCGGCGTCATCGGCATACCCCGCGGGAGCGCGGTCTGGCGCCGTCGCCGTCGCCGTGCCTTGGGCGAAAGAGCCGTCACTCGCGTGCTTGTCGCGTTGGCGGCCGGTGAGCAGGGGGCAGCCCGCAAGGAAGCTCGGCGAGCCCGCAACCTGCTAGGGGACTCACCGCAGACTTTGCTGCTTGTGGCCGAAGCGGGGCGGCTCTCGGGGCGAGAGGATGAGGCAGAGGAAGCGTTCCGAGCCTTGACAAAGCAAAAGGATGCCAGATTTCTCGGGCTCCGCGGGTTGCTGCGTCAGGCGGTCGACCGCCGCGACTGGCCCGGGGCTCTCGTGATTGCGAAGCAAGCCGAAGCCGCTCATCCGGGCACGATATGGCTCCGTCAGCAGCGGGCCGAGTTGGCATTGCAAACCGAGAACTGGGCTGAGGCAATTGAATTGATCGGTCCCGATCCGCGTCGGCCAACCTATTATGTCGCGGCTGCAGACGCCGAAGCTGATCCCGTCCGTGCCCTCAGCTATGCCAAGCAGGCCTGGAGGCAAGACCCCGCATTCCCTCCAGCCGCGCTTGCCTATGCCAGGCGGCTTCGAGCGGCCGGCCAGGAAAAGCGTGCTCAGTCCTGCATCGCGGACGCATGGAAGCGTGCGCCACATCCCGACCTCGCAGCGTTTGCGCTCGCTTTGGAGTCGGATAAACTGGCGCGGGCGGCCGCTGCCAAGCGGCTCGTGGCGCGCAATCCCACGCACATCGAGAGTCGGCTCCTTCTCGCGCGGGTTGCACTTGACGCCGGACTGACCGGCGAAGCCCGGCATCAAGTTGAGATCGCCGAGAGTGAAGGGGTCAAACAACGTCGTCTGTGCCTGCTTCTTGCAGAGATCGAAGAACAGGAACGCGGCGATACCGAGGCTGGACGGCTCGCTCAACGCGACGCGCTCCGTCGGGCCGCGACCGCGGAACCTGACCCTCATTGGCAATGCACGAACTGTCGCGTGGACTACGCGGCGTGGCAGCCCAAGTGCGGGACATGCGGAAGTGTTGGAACGATACAGTGGGAAAACATGATGCAGATCTCAGCCCTTCCTGTTATTGCTGGCTGAGCGTGCCGCCATAGCTGAGGCCACTCGCGTATAGTAGAGCGTCATACCTCTTCGCTGCCGAATCCGGCTGAAACTGCAACTATAATTTATGCACTGTTGCGCGATGTTTTTTGTCCTGTCGACTTCGGACCGTCAATTCGATCCGAAGGCGGACGGACCACAACGACCACTTGTTGTCGAATCAGGTCCCCGTCCGACCGTGCCGATGCCAAGAGTTCAGGTTTTCGGTTCTCATCCCGCCGAAGCTCGCCGGAGCTTTCGCATTGGCGGAACAGTGGCGGGCGGCGTAACATCGTCAGGATTGACGAGCGCCTGCAGCAGTGCGTCCCGCAACTGGGCCAGTTTCCGCTCGTTCTCCACTTTCAGGCCGAACACGTCTTTGACATAGAACACGTCTACCGCCCGGACCCCATAAGTTGTCACATGAGCCGACGCAATCTGAAGCCCCTGAGCGCTGATCGCCGCCGTCACGTCGTGCAGCAACCCGGGGCGATCCCGACCGTTAACCTCCAGCAC
>JBEKLE010000026.1:0-30965 GCA_050010355.1 Rhodopila sp.
CGGCGCCGGCGGCGGCGAGGAAGAGCGGGGCGAGGCGGCCGATGAGGGTCTCCACGATGGCTTTTGCGATGGTGGCCGGGAGGGACATGGGCTGGGGCCTCTTGGATGGCGGGGTCTGGGGGTTATAGGCTAATTGTCCTAATTTGTCGAGAATAATTTCTTGCTCTATGTTTGGTGGGTGGTGATAGGGATCCAGGACGGTGGAAACTTGCGGCGGTTGGGGACGGATGCCGGGGTTTGACCGACCAACCGAAACAGCCGCGACTGGAGACTCCAAGCGGCTGATGTGTGTTTCGTCGGACACCACGCCATGTCTCGGTTTTTCCAGCGATCATTGCAATCAACCAGTCTGACGCTACAGACTGCACTGGCTGATTTGCTTATCGCCCACCGAACAGTATCGCGCAAAACAGCAACGAGTTCAGCATCGCAGCGGGTGACGGCAAGTGGGTCGGTAATATCTGCAAAAGGGACAGGAATGTTGATAGCAGGGAAATGCAACGCCGTATCCTACGGGTCGTACCGGTCTGATATCTTTGCTGATAGGGGTAGCCGCGTGCCAAGCCAAAGCCCTGCCTGCAATAGGTTTAACGAGCGCTAGCCCACTTCATTTGCGTGAGGCTGAGCTTACCAAGCTTAATGCCTGGTCTTTCCACGTACGTGTAGCATAACCACGCGAGAGGGATGGTCGTGGCACAGGTCGCGACCGCCAACAAAATACTAAGCGTAATGACATCCACATCGATGCCGACAGCCTTCTGTAGCACGGCGAACACCTTTGCGGTGATGCAAAGGACTGGGTAGTGCAGCAAGTAGAGGCTGTAGGAGATATCGCCCAGTAGGAGCAGGGCACGGAGGTTCAATAAACGTAGCGGGGCGAAATCATAGCCTGGCAGTTCGGCGCGTTCTTTGGCACCGATCAGCAGCAGGATGGTCGTGGCGGCCAGGATGGTCTCCAGCAGATGCGCGGCCGGGCTATAGTAGGGCAGCGGAAGGAACAGCGTCAGCGCAAGACCGATCAGACAGAAAGACAGGATTGGCCGGATCGGTACCGGCCAATAGGGCCTGACATTGCCGACCGCCTTTGTGGCGAATCCAGGGAAGGTGAGCCCAGCGCCCACGACAAAATCCAAGAAGTACATCGTCACATGGTAGTAGGTGTTCGGGATGGTGAAGCTGACCAGCAATGACGCGCCCAGCAGATAGGGATACCAACCGCGGCGATACTGCACGATGAACGCTATACCGGGTATTGCCGCCGACGCGACAAGCTCGACAAAGATGGTCCAAAGCTGCGGCAGAATGAATGTTGTCATCCCGGCAAGTGATGCCACGATGTGCAAGGTATCGAAGCGATCCGCGCGAAATGTCCTAATGTCTGCGCCCGCGACCGGGATTTGCCAGTGTAATGTAAAGATGTAGAACAGGCTCAGACTACTCGCTGCCCAGACGGCTGGATAGATGCGGAAGAGCCGCTGAACATAGAACCGCAGGACTGATTCGCGATCAAACAGAGCGGTGCGCAGTGACAGGGTGAGCACGTAGCCGCTCAACACGAAGAAAATCACTACCGCCGCGCGACCATTGAAGATGACCGCGAATGGCAAAAACCAGTCGGGCGTCTTGTAGTAGACCAGAACATGTCCGACCATGACCGATGTCGCCGCGATGCCACGCAGTGATTGCAATTCAACGATATGGCCAGATCGCCCCTGGGGCATAAATCCATTAACCACCGCCACGGGCTAAATGCCTCTTCGCGTACGTTCGACGGTTGTATTTGACCCCAGCGTTGCCCCAGTGTCGAGTCATGGCTGTGAGGGCCGACCGCCGTTTTGGTCGTTCATCGCGATCCATTATGGCGTCCAATTCTGTGACTGCCAGCCGCCCCTGCGCAAAAATTCTTGCGCTCGTCCTCGGGAGCGCGGCGCATGGTTACGCTACCTTCGTTTATCATGTGATTAATAAAACGGACGGGTTGAGCGGGCCGGCTGGGAAAGGGGGCATGCGCGAAGCGGCCGCAGCGGCGCGAAAGCGTAGAGGCGGATTACCATGCAACATCGGACGTTTTGGGACGAATATCCAATCTGTCGACTGATATTAGTAGATTCTACTCTTTTTAGATAGCAGCTTGCAGCTTGGGGGGGGAATTTTCTACATATGGACAAATGCCATTGGATAGCACCATGACCGGACCCAACCCATCCGCGGTCGACATCGAATTTCGCTTGCTCGATCCGGTCGAACGGCTGCTGCTTCTGCGCCGCCTGGTCTCGGGGCCATTCGTGTTCACGACCAGTCTCGGCCTCGAGGATCAGGTGCTGCTCAACCTCATCGTCGAGTCAGGCATCGCTGTCGATGTTGTCACCCTCGATACGGGCCGCCTGTTTCCCGAGACATACGAGCTGTGGGCCCGCACAGAGACGCACTACGGCCTGCGGATCCGGGCCTTCTACCCCGACGCGAATGCCCTTGAAGCGCTGGTCCGCGAACGGGGAATCAATGGCTTCTACGCCAGTAAGTCTGCCCGCATCGCCTGCTGCGGCGTTCGGAAGTCAGAGCCGCTCGGCCGTGCGCTGACCGGTGCCGTTGTCTGGATCACTGGTCTGCGCGCGGATCAATCCGTTGCCCGCAGCGCCATGCCATTCGTTGCCTACGATCCGGCGCACGACCTGCTCAAAGCCAACCCGCTGCTCGACTGGACGCGCGAGCAAACCGCCACGTTCGCACGCGACCGGGATGTTCCCGTCAACCCGCTGCACAATCGCGGTTTTGTCTCGATCGGCTGCGCGCCATGCACCCGCTCCATTGCCCCCGGCGAGGCCGAGCGCGCCGGCCGCTGGTGGTGGGAAGAGGACGAGACCCGCGAGTGCGGCCTGCACCTGAAGGACGGACGTCTCGTCCCACACGTTAAGGACGGCCGTCCCGGCCGGGCCGGAGCCTAAGACGATGCCGCTGTCCTCCCTCGACCGGCTTGAAGCCGAGAGCATCTTCATCTTCCGTGAGGTTGTCGCCACCTGCGACAATCCGGTCATGCTCTACTCCATCGGCAAGGACTCCTCGGTCCTGCTGCATCTCGCCCGCAAGGCGTTCTACCCCGCCCCGTTGCCGTTCCCGTTGCTGCACATCGACACGACGTGGAAATTCCGGGCAATGATCGCGTTCCGCGATGCAGTGGCCAAGCAGCCCGGCACGCAGCTTATCGTGCACACAAACGAGGAAGGGCTCCGCGCCGGCATCAACCCGTTTACCTCCGGCTCGCGGTTGCATACCGACGTGATGAAGACGCAGGCGCTGAAGCAGGCGCTCGACAAATACCGGTTCGACGCTGCCTTCGGGGGCGCACGGCGCGACGAGGAGAAGTCGCGGGCCAAGGAGCGCATCTTCTCGCTGCGTTCAGCCGAACATCGCTGGGATCCGCGCAATCAGCGGCCGGAGCCGTGGCAGTTGTTCAACACGCAGAAGGCGCCGGGAGAGAGTTTCCGGGTGTTTCCGCTGTCGAATTGGACCGAGGGCGACGTCTGGGACTATATCGCCCGCGAACAGATCGACGTAGTGCCGCTGTATTTTGCCGCACTCCGCCCGGTGGTCCGGCGCGATGGCATGCTGATCATGCGCGATGATGCCAGAATGCCGCTGCGCCCGGGCGAGACGGTGGAGCTGCGCTCGATCCGCTTCCGCAGCCTGGGCTGTTATCCGTTGACCGGCGCCGTCGAAAGCGAGGCGACGACACTCGCCGAAATCATCGCCGAGATGCGTGCGATGCGTGTCTCCGAACGCAGCGACCGCGCCGTCGACCACGATGGTGTCGGTTCGATGGAGCAGAAGAAGCTCGAAGGTTATTTCTGATGAGTGCCATGCTCAAAGCCGTTCCCCCTACCCAGCTGCCGGAGCCGGTGGTCAACGACGCGCCGCAACTGCGCGTGCTCACCTGCGGCTCGGTGGATGACGGCAAGTCCACGCTGCTGGGGCGGCTGCTGTTTGATTCGCGGGCGGTCATGGACGACCAGCTTGTCGCGCTCGATCAGGAATCGCGCCGTTGGGGCACGCACGGCGAAAACCGGGATTTCGCGCTGTTGCTCGACGGGCTTGGTGCCGAACGGGAGCAGGGCATCACCATTGACGTCGCCTACCGCTACTTCTCGACCGAGCGGCGCAGCTTTATCATCGCCGACACGCCCGGCCACGAGCAATACACGCGCAACATGGCGACCGGCGCGTCCACCGCCGATCTGGCCATCATCCTGATCGACGCGCGCCGTGGCGTGCTCGCGCAGACCCGGCGGCATGCCTTCATCGTGGCAGCGCTGGGGATCCGCCACGCGGTGCTCGCGATCAACAAGATGGACCTGGTCGGCTTTTCGCAGGCGACCTGGCAGCGGATCGCCGATGAGTTCGCTGCGGCCGCCCGCCCGCTGGGGTTCCAATCGATCGTGCCGATCCCGATCTGCGCTCGCGACGGCGATAACGTCGTGACCCGGTCTGTGCGGATGCCGTGGTTCGATGGCGCGCCACTGCTTGAATACCTCGAGACTATCGACGTGTCGCGGCCGGAGACGGAGCAAGGCTTCGCCATGCCCGTGCAACTCGTGCTGCGCCCGGATTCCGAGTTCCGGGGCTACGCCGGCACCGTCGCCTCGGGTGTCGTGCGGGTGGGCCAACAGTTGGTCGCGCTCCCGAGCGGACAGCGCGCCGACGTCGCGCGGATCGTGACCGCTGACGGCGACCGTGCCGCCGCGGAAACCGGCCGAGCCGTCACGATCACGCTGGACCGCGAGATTGACGTTGCCCGTGGCGACGTGCTGGCCGCGGCCGATAATGCGCCGACCGCCTCGGCTTCCATCGAAGCTGAACTGATCTGGATGGCAACCGATCCGCTGGTCGCCGGGCGGGAGTTCACGGTCCGGCTTGGCACGGCGTCGGCGCATGCGCGGGTCGTCAGCATCCGGCATGCGATCGACATTCAGACTTATGCGTATCGCAAACCGGCCTCGCTTAAGCTGAACGAGATCGGACTGGTCGAACTGGCCTTCGACAAGCCGCTCGTCACCCGTCCGTATGCTATCGACCGCACGCTCGGTGCCATGATTCTGGTCGACCGCCTGACCCATCAGACCGTCGGCATGGCCACTGTGCAGGCGCTGACCGACCCTCCGAAATGGCGGCCCTCTCGCCGCCTTGCCATCTACGTGGTGGATGGCGTCGTCATCGGCGCGATTGCCGGCGCGCTTTCCAGCAATCTGGTGTTCGCGGCCTTGATCGGTGTGGCCGAGATGCTGCTGCGGCCTCTGCTCGACACTCTCCTGGAGGCCAAGCCGTGATGGATCTGCACATGGTCGATCCGCGCGTCAGTTTGTCGGGCCTGCTGGTCGGCCTGCTGGTCGGCCTGACCGGGGTCGGCGGCGGCGCGGTGATGACGCCGCTACTGGTGCTCGTGTTCGGCATAAATCCGGCCACCGCGGTCGGTACCGACCTGCTGTATGCCTCTGCAACAAAGTCGCTGGGCACGCTGGTGCACGGTTTGAGTCACACGGTCGACTGGCGGATCACCCGCCGCCTGGCCTACGGCAGCGTGCCGGGGACGCTCCTGACCTTGCTGTTCCTGTCGCAGACGGAGTTAAGCGGGGCGGCGCAGGGGCGGGCCATTTCGATCATACTTGGCGTCATGCTGGTGATTACAGCGCTGGCGCTGGTGTTCCGCACGCCGCTGCTGGCCGTGAGCCTGCGGCACATCGAGCGGATTACAGCGCGGCAAGAGGCGTGGCTTACCGTCGCCACTGGGCTGGTGCTTGGCGTGCTGGTCACGGTCTCGTCGGTGGGCGCCGGCGCGATCGGCGTGACCGCACTGATGCTGCTCTACCCGCGCGCCAAAGCGGCGGTCATCGTCGGGTCCGACATTGCCCATGCGGTGCCGCTTACTTTGGCGGCTGGGCTGGGTCACTGGTATTTGGGCACCATCGACTGGGGGTTGCTGGGTTCGTTGCTGACCGGCTCGCTGCCCGGCATCGTGATCGGCTCCGCGCTGGCGTCGCACGCGCCGGAGGTCTTGCTTCGGCCGGCGCTGGCGCTTGTGCTTACGGTGGTCAGCGTCCGCCTGGCGATGTAGCTCGGTCGCGTTTTTCGCCTATCCCCGCCCGCCGTTGGTCCCGGGGCAAAGGCGCCGCTTGAACGCGGCGGCGTCCGCGGCCATGATTTCCGGATGATCGAACCGCTGCGACCGCATCAGCGCCTGGAGTACCAGGCTTCCATCGACAGGCCCCGGCTTTCGCTGCCTGGCGGTGGGCGCGTCGCGGTCTTCCTGGTTGTGAACATCGAGCGGTGGGACATCGACCGGGCTATGCCGCGGCAGGTGCTGAGCGCGCCGCAGGGTGCCTCGGTGATCCCGGACGTGCCGAACTGGGCGTGGCACGAATACGGCATGCGGGTCGGTTTCTGGCGGCTGAAGGCGGCGCTGGATCTGCACGGGATCGCGCCGACGCTGGCGATCAATGGTGCGGTGCCGTCCGCCTATCCGCAGGTGACGAAGGCGTGCCGCGACGCGGGATGGGAGTTCATGGTGCACGGCTACCATCAGATGGCCACGCACCTGGTGGAGGATCAGCGGGCGATGATCCGCGAGGCGATCGCCGCGTTGCGGGAGGCGGGCCGCCATGATCCGGTGGGCTGGCTGGCCCCGGGTCTGACCGAGACCCTGGATACGCCGGATCTGCTGGCGGAAGCCGGGATCAAATACTGCGCCGACTGGGTGGTGGACGACCTGCCGGCCGTCATCCGGACGAAGCATGGCCCGATGCTGGCGATGCCTTACAGCATCGAGCTGAACGACATCCCGATCATCATGATCCAGCATCACCGGGCGGAGGAACTCTATGACCGCGTGGTGGCTCAGTTCGAGCGGCTGTATGAGGAATCCGGCGACGAAGGTGCCAAGGTGATGGGGCTGGCGGTGCATCCGTATATCAGCGGCGTGCCGCATCGGATCGGCTGGTTCGAGCGTGCTCTGACGCACATGGCAAGCCGCCCCGGGGCGCTGTTCTGGCAGGGGCGGCAGATCATGGACTGGTATCAGAGGGCAACCGCATGAGTTTTTTGGCTCGATGGGGTCTGCTCAGTCAGGCCGAACGGGACGCGGCTTACAACAACCCGGCGGCGGTGGCGGACAGCCCGGTGCTGAACGCGGCGCGGGAGGTGGCGTCCTCGGCGTTTCGTGTCGCCAACGGCATGCACCTGGACTTGCGTTACGGCAAGCGGGAGCGCAACACGTGGGATCTGTTCCCGGTGTCCGATCCTGATGCGCCCTGCGTTGTTTTCATCCACGGGGGTTACTGGCAGCGTAACAGCAAGGATCAGTTCGCCAACCTGATCGCCGGTCCGCGTGCGCACGGCTGGGCGGCGGCGCTGCCCGGTTACACGCTGGCGCCTGATGCTTCGCTGACCGAGATCGTGGCCGAGATCAACGCGGCGCTGGACTGGCTGGGCGCGCATGGGCCGGCACACGGGATCAACGGGCCGGTCGTGCTGTCCGGGTGGTCGGCGGGCGGGCATCTTACGGCGATGTGCCTGGGTCATCCGGTGGTGAAGGCCGGACTGGCGATCTCCGGGATTTTCGAACTGGGACCGCTGCGCGACACCTATCTGAACGAGAAGCTGCGACTGACGGATCAGGAGATCGTTGCTTTGTCGCCGATGCGGCTGCCGCTGACCGACAAGCCGCTGGCGCTTGCTTACGGGACCGCGGAACTGCCGCCGCTGATGGCGAACAGCCGGGGTTTTCATGCGATCAGATCGGCGGAGCACTTGCCGGCGGCGCTGATCCCGGTGCCGAGGGCCGATCATTTCACGATCGTGCATGAACTGCGGGACCAGGATGGGATTCTGACGCGGTATTTGCCGTTGTTGCTGGGGTAGGGTGGTCTTGGGTGGTGCCTGCACTGGCAGTATGTCGTTTCTTTGAACCAACTTTTGAAGTCGCGGGTGGCCGGCCAGGCCCGGCCATGACACGGGGCAGGGCCGGTGGGTCGCCCATGACACGGGGGGGTAACGATTATCGTCATCTCGTGAGCCTGGCCGGTTTTATTACACCAGGGCAGTCATCGCGATCATGGGCTAGCGTGTCCGGTTGTACTGATAATCCTCGCGTTCGCCCGTACCGGTGCGCAGCCCTTCCGGCATGGGCGGGCGGGTTGCATTTACGTTGCCATGGGCGTCGAGCGCGGCCTGATCTTTCCAAAGCTCGAGCAGTGTCAGCTTGTCCGGGTCGAGTATGCTTTGGAACACCTCGAACTGCTCGCAGCCGGGCTCCTGCATGACTTCCGCACAGCGGTCCCGGAACACCCGCGCGAGTTCGGTTCCCTTTCCTGGCGCGGCAGTAATTGTCACAACTAGCCGAACTGACATCCTGTTACTCCATCGTTTTGGAAAAGCGGCGGAGCATTCTAGCCCTGATACTCCAGCACGTGCAGGCCGGCGTTCCAGTCACTGAGATAGATGATACCGTCGGTCGACACGTAGGCATCGCAGGTCTGCGCGGCCAACGCGATATTGGGGCGGGGATCGACCAGCTTCTCCGGCACCGGCGGCACCCAGGATGCAATTTCTTTCGGCTCGAACGGGTTCTTGATGTCGAACACGCGCAGCCCAGCATTGTGATAGGTGGCGAAGATCAGCTCCTCGGACTGGAACGATCCCGGGCGGTTCTCATGCAGGTTGTGCGGCCCGAAATTGCCCAGCTTGCAGTAATCGCGGTCCGCCGGCGTCGGCAGCGTGGCGATCGGCACCGGGTTGTCCGAGGCCTGCACATCCACGACCCTGGTGTGAAAAATTCCCTTGGCACAGTTGTCGGCATTCGATTCGTCCGCGACCACGGCCAGCTTGCGTCCGGGCAGGGGCAGCGGCGTATGGGTGCCGCCAGGATCCGGCGGCGACCAGTTGATATGCGACAGCAGCTTCGGTGCGGCCGGATCGCTGATGTCATGAATGGTGAAGCCGCCATCGCGCCACGCCGCGTAGCCTCGGTCGCCGGCGGTGATCATGTGATGCAGCGCATACCGTCTGCCCTTCGGCGCGCTGGTGATCTCGCCTGCCGCCCGGTTCATCCCCGGGAGCCACCACTTCGAAACGATCTCCGGTTTGGTGATGTCGTTCAGATCGACAATGCACAGGATATGGTCGGTGAATCCGTCGAAGTGGACGGAGACGTAAGCGTAACGGCCGCCGACCCACCACAGCCGGTTGATGCCCAGCCCCGGCATCTGGAGGAACGCGATTTCGCGGATCTCCGCCGGTCTGGAAATATCGTGAATCGACAGTCCCGCGCGGAATTTCTTCGGGTTGGTGATGCTGTCGGCCAAGGTATTTTCGAAGTAGCCGCGCATGCTGTCATAGGACTGCATCGCAACGATGTTGGCGCCGTTCGCCACCAGCATCATATCGCCCGAGACCTGGATATGATGTGTCCGCGTGTAATCGCCTGCCGTCCAGAACCCCACGGGTTTCAGTGCGCGAGGGTCAGCGGCATCCAGCACTGTGATGCCGTTGCTGAACATGTGGCCGACATAGACGTGCTGGCGGTTGACCATCACCTGCACGCCGTCGGGCCGGCCGCCCTGATCCGACCAGGAGATGTGCCTGATCCCGTGCCCGATTCCCTCGGGCGGGACCGGGGTATCGGCGCGTGCAATCCGGGGCGCGATGCCTGCCGCCAAAATCCCGGCGGACAGTGTGCGCCGCGTAAGCCCCTGCATGACGAACCTTGCCCCCCAAACGGTTCTTCCGGGGGGATGGTGACGACCCGGACCGTCCGGGTCAACGGCGCCGGTGCTTGCCGGCGTGGACAGGCTCGCCCAAAAACATGCTGAAACCTGAACCGAGGACCGTCTAATGCAAAAACTGATGCGCCGAATTGCCGTCGTCTGCGGTTTGCTGCTGCTGTTAAGCGCGGCGCAGGCCGCCGAACTGCATGTTGTCAGTTCCGGCGGTTTTGCCGCGGCCTACAAGGCACTGGCACCGGTCTACGAACAGCAGACCGGCGACAATCTGGTGGTTGGCTGGGGCCCGAGCATGGGGGACACGCCGGACACGGTGCCGGCGCGGCTGAAGCGCGGCGAGAAAATCGATGTTGTCATCATGGTCGGTTACGCCCTTGGGGGCCTGATCAAGGATGGGAAGGTGATTGACGGCAGTCGTGTGGACCTTGCGCGCTCGGGTATCGGCGTCGTCGTGCGGCAGGGCGCGCCGCATCCGGATATCAGTTCGGTGGAAGCGTTGAAGCAGACGCTTCTGGCGGCGAAGTCGATCGCTTACTCGGACAGCGCCAGCGGGGTCTATATTGCCAATGAGATGTTCAAGAAGATGGGAATCGCCGAGCAGGTCGCGGGCAAGGCACGGATGATCCCGGCCGAACCGGTGGGTGCGGTGGTCGCGCGCGGCGACGCCGAGATCGGCTTCCAGCAGATCAGCGAACTCAAGCCCATCAAGGGCATTGACCTGCTCGGTCCGTTGCCGGCCGAAGTGCAGAAATACACGGTATTCGCTGGCGGCATCGTCAGCGGATCGGAGCAGCCGACAGGCGCCGCCGCGCTGTTGCGGTTTCTGGCGTCAGCGGAGGCGCGGCCGGCGGTCGTGGACAGCGGGCTGGAGCCGATGGAGGCGAAGTAGGCGTCAGCACCGCTGGCCGGGCGGGCACTCCCGTCTGCGTTCGTGCTCCTCGTGCATGGGCGGGGCGACCGGCGCCGGCCGTGGCACGGCGGCCGGCACCGCCCCAAGCCGCGCCGGCTCGGGCGGGTGGAAGAATCGTTGCTCACCGGCGGGAGGCGGCCGGCCGCCTGGCCGCTCGAAGCCTGGTCCACCGGGATGGAAGGCGGTTCCCGCGGCTCGCTGCTGTTCGATATGGCGGGCAACCTGGTCCGGCGCGCGATGCCAGTGGTGGTCCCTGTCCCAGTATCCCCAGCCGCCGCCGAACAGGATCAGCGGCGTCGCCGCGCCCTCGACGAAAAGGGTGGGCGCGCCGTCGTTATAGCTGTAACCGGGATAGACATTGCCATACGGGTCGGACTCGGGTGCCGGGTATCCCGGTGGCGGATATCCGGGCGGCGGGTATCCAGGCTGGGACGGGTCCGGCGGGGGATAGCCCGGCTGGGCATAGCCATAGCCCGGCGGATATCCGGGCTGGGCGTAACCAGCCGGACCTGGCGGTGGCGCGTAACAGGCGCCAAGCGGCAGCAGCAGGCCTGCCAGCAGAATTCCAGGACGCATCCTCGGGGTACCCCTATTTTGTCGCATCGAGTGACAGATAGAGCATTATCGCGCTGGCGTTGCCAGGTCACCGGCCGGCTTCCGTGTCGAATGGGCGGTGTGCCGCCTGCTGACGGCCTCGGATCCGCCTTGCGCGATGGGTCGCGACCGATTTGACATTGACGTCGTTGCCATGCCTCACTAGCTATCAACATCGTAGTTTGCTGACGAGTAATGGTAACATGCAACGCAAGAGCTTCAGTTCGATGCAGTGCCCGATCGCCCGCGGACTGGAACATGTCGGCGAGTGGTGGAGTATCCTGATCCTGCGTGACGCGTTCCGCGGTTTGGGCCGTTTCGACGAGTTCAGCGAGAGCCTGGGCATCGCACCGAACATGCTGACGCGGCGTTTGAATGCGCTGGTGGAGGCGGGGCTGCTCGAGCGCCGGCGCTACAACGAACGCCCGCCGCGCGACGAGTATGTGCTGACGCAGCGCGGCAGGGATTTTCGTCCGGTGCTGCTGGCGATGCTGGCGTTCGGCAACAAGCATTTTCCGCCGGACGACCGGACGGTGCAGATCGTCAACACGGAAACCGGACAGGAGGTGGAGCCGCTGCTGCTCGATCCCTCGACCGGCCGCCGGGTCGATGGTCCGGGGTATCAGGTTGTCACCACCATGCGGCAAGACGCTGCCGCGTGATGCGCGAGCGGACGATCACGTGGTCTGATCCGGCGCTGACGGTTGATGCCGGGCTGAGTATGGCCGGTCTGGACCTGATGCGTGGTTTGCGCGACGGCACCATCCCGGCGCCGCCGATCGCTGCGCTGGTGGGGTTTTCGGTCACCGAGGTGGACGAAGGCCGCATCGTCATGCGGCTGACGCCGGCAGAGTATCACTACAATCCGCTCGGCACGATGCATGGTGGCGTTCTGGCGACGTTGCTGGATTCGGTGATGGGCTGTGCGGTGCATTCCACGTTGCCGAAGGGCCGCGGGTACACGTCGCTGGAGATCAAGGTAAATTATGTGCGTGCGGTGACGCAGGCGTCAGGGGATCTGTCGGCCGAGGGCAGCGTGGTTCATGGTGGCCGGCGGTCGGCGGTGGCCGAGGGGAAAGTCCTTGACGGCAAGGGCCGGCTTTGTGCCACCGCCAGCACGACCTGTCTGGTGTTCGATCTGCCGTCGATATGACAGGCCGGTGGCGAATTCGCGATGTTGCCGGCCAATCGGGGGGTCCCGAAATGAGCCAATGACGGGATCCACCAATTCTCCGTTCACCTTATCTCGTTAATGGCTTCATCCGCCATCGATCATCGTCGTCACGCGCTCGGACGCGAGGGCGTAATCGGAGCGGTTTATGCCACGAACGACAAGCTGGAAGCCGATCGCGAGTCGGACGCCATTGCTGACGATATCGAACAGCCGCCTCCCGAGCCTGAAGCGGACGACGCAAAGAGGTGCCACGACGCACAGAAAGGGAGTTTGTTCGTTTCTCCGACAGTGAAGGTTTGTATGTCTTTCCCGGTTCCCCCGCGAGGGGAGTCGCGCGGACGGGGCCGTGACGTCGGTTTGGTTTTACCAGTCCGCGGGTTCCGATCGACCGGATACGGTCTTGATCTTGGAGGAGGATGTTCCAGGCTTTTTTGCAGGCGTCCGGTATCTCGTCACCGGTGTCCCGAACCTGGGCAAACGGATGATATCTGGCACATGGCGCCAGCCAGCGCCATCGCAGATGACAACCGCTTCCCGGTTCGTCGAGGCGCTTCAGAACCGAATTGCCCTTCGCAGGGCCATCGCACGGCGGCCGCAAGGCGCTTGCAATCCGGCGGCAAACCGGCCTAAAATTGGGATGCAGCGCGGGCGTAGCTCAGGGGTAGAGCACAACCTTGCCAAGGTTGGGGTCGAGGGTTCGAATCCCTTCGCCCGCTCCAGTTAACCTCTTGCTTTCAGACGGGTTTTCGGTGCTGGCGTCGTTACGCCGACGGCCGCTGCACGGATTTTGCACGAGGCGGCCTCAACCTCGGCCAAGCCCAGGTCCACCTTATCGTTCCACCAATCAAGGATTTCCTGCTTATACACCGCGGCCATCTTTTTGGCGTAAGACTCGCCCATGCGCGTGGTTGTCCAGCCGATCTCCTCCTGAAGATCCTGCAAATTGCCATAGGCGCAGCGGTGCCATGTGCCGAAAGTGTGACGCTCGCTGTACGGGTCGTGCACCGGATTGAATCGCTTGCGCCGCTCTCCTCGCTTTGACACCCAAGTATGCCACTCCCCAGGCAGTCCGGCTCTGGCGCAGGCGGCTGCCCATGCGGTCCGGATGCTGCGTCCCCGGTAACCCGGGCCGATCGCCTCCCGCTCTTGCCCATCCGCGTTGAGCCACGTCCTGAACACTGGCCCCGTGCGGTTCGGCATGGCGCGCAAGGCCCGCAGCGCGACAGGTCGGAGGACGACCACGTGCTCCTTCTGGTTGGTCTTCCCCAGGATCAGGGTTGCCTGCCCTCCCTTCAGATCGACATCACGCCAATCCAGTTTCAAGGCTTCTGAGGGACGGCATCCGACGCTGATAAGGAATACCAGGAGGGGGCGGAGATGCAGAGCCCCCGCCCGCACCAGAGCCGTGGCCTGCTCCGGAAACAGGAACGGCTTCTTCGGCTTTGGAGGCTTGGGCTTTTTAAGGAGCGGGCGGGCACACATCTGCCGCCAAGCAGCGTGTTCAAGGATGGCATGGAGGATGTTGAACAGGTTGAGTTTGCCATCCTCGCCGCCCCCCGGCTTTCCCGGCCGGACCAGCGCCCTATACATCGCATCGACCGCAATCTGATCGATGGCCAGGAGCTTGGTTTCCTTGAAGTGGTCGAGCAGCCTCCTGACCTTATATTTGACGTCGGGCGAACGCTCCTTCTCGCCGAGGTAGCTGACCACAGCATCGGGGAAGGTGTAGATTACTTTTTTGCCGAAGACGCTCTCATCTAGGAGTTCGTTCTCCCTCTTGATTCGGATCGTTTCGGCGGCTTCCGCGTTAGAAGTGCGAGTGCTTTCATATACTGGCTGTCGGCGGACCTCGCCGCGGAGGATCCAGTTGCCGCCTGGGACGCGTTGAAATTTGATGAGTGGCATGCCAGTGCCTCCAGCAAGTGTTGATAGTCCGTCTCACGCAAGAGGATGCGGCTCCGGGGCGCGCCGGGCGGCCGCATCCTCTTCAGGATTCCGAGAACCTTGTTGCGGCCTGCTCGCCCCCCGAGGCGCCGGAGCACCTCCTCCAAAGTCATGAGCTCCGCGGGGGCGCCGGCACCGGCTGAGGACACTTGGCGCTCCGCGCCGCCGGGCGAGGAAACAGGCTGAGCGGTTGGCTGATCGGCGGGCCAGGGAGGCTCGGCGGTGCCGGTCACCGGCGGGTTGGCCATAATACGGTCTTGCTTTGACGTCTTGCGCCGGTGACGTGCGCTCGGCTTGTCGGCGTCCGGCCTGGACGCCCGCTGTGGCCGACGAGAACTATACGATTGCGTCATCGGAACATCTCCCGACAAGTGTAGTCCGGTGCTGCACGCATCTTGAGGCACAGCAGATGGGCGATGTAAATCGTTTTCAGTCATGGTCCCGATCACGCTTCCGGTATTACTGCCGCTATGTTTGCGATACCCAAGGATTCGTCACATGGTTCTTTGAGCGGAATCATTTGTCATTTTGTCAACACACACTATTTCTTTTACCGTAACCATTTTTCGTTTTGTCAACTTAGTCTGGGCTTGCCGGGGCCGGTGGTGAGCCCTCCGCCGCCTCCCTCGGTCGAACGCCCGCCGGCGAGCGACCGGCGCCTATCATTGGGCCCTCCGCTAGTGGAGGGTGTGACCACGCCTTCGCGGCGACACTGCACTTGTGTTGATAGTGGCTGCCTTCGGAGCGGTCGCGAGCACGTTTCGGCGGCTCTGCACCATGCGCGCAACCATGCCGCGGCCAGGACCAGGGTCCGTATCGACGTCCCCGACAAAAGCGACCGCCGTCTCGCGAGTCCAAGATGCGGGTTGCTGGCGCTCCCCGAGAGACGCCAGCAACCATGCGATAGACGCCAACGCTTGGCGCCGTTCCGCCCTCAGAGACAATTCGGCCGAGTAAAAGTCGGCCACAGCGCGGGCCGCAACCTCTCGAGCCGCCCGCCGGTCGCCTGACACGGCGGCATAGAAAAAGCAGCGGACAGCAGAGTCCAGTGGGAATGGGGATCTGTCCCTGGCGGCGATCTCCTGAAAGGCATGCGCAGCGAAGACGAAATCGTCGACGTTGGGCTCGCCCGCCAGTGCCGCAAAGGCGGCTGCCGCGGCTTCTTCCTGACAAGACCCCACAGGGCGCCCCAGCGTCTTTGCAGCCAGCGCATTGGCATCCGCGCGAATATTATCGTTGTAGAACGGGCATCCCTGAATCAGATCGCGAGTGGACGGAGTCTGCCTCCCAGCCACGACACGAGCGCACAGCGCCTGGAAGGGCTGATTGGCTGCCTGCAACATGCTCAGGGCACGGCTATTGGTGGTGTTTCTCATCGCCGGGCCTCGGCGTGACTCAATGTAGTGACGGATCGGCCGTTCAAACGGTCGAAGCGAAGGCGGGCGCGGGTGCCCCGACGATTGCCGTGGGAGACACTAAACATAGGAGAGCATGACCTGGTTCGAGTGCGATTCGCTGCCTCGCCAAACCCCGGGCGAGACAGCGGCAATACGGACGGTGTGGAGAACCCGTGACCGAGCGCGGTTGTCTGCGGACTTTACCGGGCGCCCGTTACTATCCGCCTTATTCGCACGCGAATGAGTGCCGAGTATCGAAGCATGCTGCTACGTGACGACAGGACGATTTCGTAATGAGTGCCAGGGCAACCGTCTATAACCCTCGCAACGCCGGGCGTCTGTTGGTGCATGAACAGTTGTTCGCTGCCGCGGAGTTTGCGGCAAGTGGTGACGTGCATGTAAGTAGATCCCGGCTCGGAGTGCATCCCGGATCCCGCCGGCTCAGGTGGGATCCGGGTCTCAACGGAAGAGTGCAGGCTGAGTAAACACAGGCGCGGCGTTCCGCGTCTGGATTACCTTCCTGCTACCATCCGCCGTATTCGCCTCTGCACTCCGATGACAACGCGCGTGCCGGCCGTTTCCAGGAACGCCAAGAAATGACCCCTGGGACGTCTCAAGCCCGACAATGGTGCTGCTGCGCCGTTCATAGCGCGAACATAAAAAGAACATTTGCGCATGTCAACCGGACGCAACATTTTCGGCGCATGAAAGTTAATCACTTAAATATTACGGCACACAAATGTATTCCGTGACATTCTGCCTATGGCAGTCGCAAAAATAGGATCATAGAAGCCCGATCTTGCTTTTGGCCGAATGGTGGCAAGCATTGAAAACGGGAGAAACGGCGATGGCCAGGCTCGGGCGAATATTGGGTGAGATCATCGATCTGCCCGTCCGCCGCCGATTCCGCTTCACGCCCTTTCTTAACCGAAGGCCTGTCATGACCGTCCGAAGTCGCGCCAAACGCGCAGGAAGCCCTGCCTACTGACCCACCCTGTACCCGGAGCTAGTTGAAGAGCCCAAGCCGCCCGAACCGCAAGACCCAGCCCGGGTGGCGCCGGCATTGTTACTGGCTCACGCTCTTCATCAGCATGCGGGAACTGATTTTTCTGCCGCGGGTGCCGACGGCGCTTATCGTCATCGAGGCAGTGCCGGCGGTGTCATGGACGCCGGCCGCGCACGCCGCGTGGCAGACAAAAGCCCGGGACGATGCGGATTTAAGGACGATGTCCGCCATCGGCTGACCGTGGACCCCGCCGGGCGGGCCGCCGAAGAGGTGGTTTTCGGTGAGCCGTCGTCCGGCGCGGGTAACGGTCACTGGCGCTCCCTGCCAGGCCGGTTGGCGATGGTCAGGACCTGCTCGAGCTTCGGAGCCTGATTGCCATCCGCATTGGGCTCGCGACGGAATCCTATGCGCTCGGGTAGAGGGTGTTGTTGGCAAAGGCGCATGTGACGTCCCGCGTCTTAGGGAAGAGTTCGTCAATTTTCATGGCCCGGCTCTCGCCAGCGACTGGGCATTCCGAGCGCGATCGCAATCTCGGCAAGCCGGAGCAGATCAGGAGGAGCCGGGACCTTTCGCGTGCGGGTCCAAAGGAAGAAATCCGAACGGACGATCATCAATGGCAAGGATTGAGGCAGATAGTCGGGAACTTCCTTGCCGTTTCCGGGAATCATCAGTTGGATAACGTTCGCTGTCTGGCGTTCGGAAGCCGACCGGGGAAAACCACAGAATCCATCTAACGGATTGTTGCTGGCGGATGGCGGCTCAGTCATCGTTGATCTCCAGCTTGCGATGCAGCAGGCGCCGAAGAAGCAGTTCCTCGTTTCCCCTAGTGATGGTATGCCACACCGGCCGCCCAATGGTTCTCAAACCGCGTATAGGCCGCCTGCACGATGTCCTCCCAGGGCGCCTCGGCCGCCAGCCCCAGCCATGCAAAGGCCTCCTGGGGCCCCATCGCGGGCCATGTGCCGAGCCATCTGAGGCGGTCCTCAAGCACACCGGGAGGCAACACAAGGGTCGAAGGATAGGCATTCGTCCGCCCCTCCAGCGCGTCCCCCAACAGGGTCGCCACCATTTCGATGTTCCGGTCATTCTGGACCTCCAACAAGGGAGGCTGCTCTTGCCCGAGTGCGTCGGCCAGCACGTTCCCGATGTTCGCAAGAATAGTCCGACCTCGGCTTGGGCCGGAGGACACCTCGGCAACGCGGCGCCCCTCCCTGATCTGCTGGTCGCCGACGATCGTCCCATCGAAGCGACCGCCGAGGTCCCACCAGTCCCACTGGCCGAGCCGGTTCAGCCACCGTCCGAAGGCGCCCGTGTCCGGATGCCGCTCCGGCCGCCGGCCGAACCGGTCGACGAACACATCGAGATCCATCTCGTCCGCGAACCGCACAGGCCACTGCCGCAGGCCGAGCCGCTTCATCTCGTCCCGCACCTTCTGCGTGTCGAGGTGGAAGTTGTCCGCATCCGCTTTGATTTGCATTCCGCCTTTTTCCAACTCGACGAACGTGAAATTCGCCTCGTGGGCTAGCCGCAACTCGTCCGTCTCGTCGTGGAAAGCCAGCCAACTCTCCGGAAGGTCGCCGCGCCGCCCGCGCTGGAAGCGGGCCAACGAGGCCCGAATGGCCTCGGAAGGCGGCGTATCGGAGACGGGCAGGATGACATAGGCAACGGAGAACATTTGGCCGAAAACCTTCTTTGTTGAAAGATAGTGTTGGGTGGCATGTATTTGGAGCTGAGCCGCAAGCTCCGGCTGCGAATCAAAGGTCGTGGGGATCGCCAACCTTCAACGGCACCTTGCGCCTGCCGCGCCTTCCATCACCAGGCCATGAAGCGAACGGGAGATTGGAGAGTTTTGCCCTGAGATAAGTTGGCGTAAGGCGGCGTCCAACATCCTGAACGGCAACCGCTGGGATGCCGCCATTTTCCTTAACCGAGTGCCTGGATTGCCGGAACGAAGGCGGCGGGGAGGTTGAACCGCCCCGACTGAGTGAGGCGGTCCGCGACACGACTGGCCAACCCGACCGTCTGTCAACAAAGCTGATCGGCACTGTGACACCCGCTACAGCACACCTCCGCCTGGTCCCGCCGGCAGAGCAAAATCCTTTGCCGTCGTCCCGGCCGAAAAGTGTCTCGGTCCGCGGGATGTTAGTGGCGGGCATCATGGAGATCCCTTGCCTGGACCACGGCCGCCACCATTTTTGCCAACGCTCGGATTGAGCCACCGGCCCACCATGATGAGAGGGCGGCCAGCTCGTGGCCGTCCACCGGGAGCGCCCACCGCGGGTCGAGAAATCGTTCGAGGGCAAAGTTGACAAGCAGACTGTTTGCCAATCGCTCCAGGTGCTGACGGCCTGGCATAGGAAATGCCATTACGTGAACACGATCCAGGATCGATCTGGGAATCGCGGCCGCCTCGTTGGCCGTTCCAATCCAGTTCACATGCGACAGATCGACAGGCGCCTCAAGCAGCGGGTCTCGAAAACGCCGCGCGGTCCCAGGCTCGAGAAAGGCATGAATCGCATCCCAAACCGACCCATTCGCCCGGCCATCTCCAGCCTTATCGAGCTCGTCCAGCACGACGGCGGGCCCGGCATGCCGGTGTGTCAGGATGACAGACATCGGGAGAGAGCATTCTGCCGTAGCCCAGCGTCTGGCGGTTCCTGCCAACGAGCCGTCACAAACGCCGCCGACTGGGTAGATTTCGGAAGGGAGGCCGAGAGCGCTGGCCAGCGCGACTGCAAAAGATGTCTTTCCCGAGCCAGACTCCCCAACGAGCAAGATCGGAAACAATTTCACAATGGATTGGCCGAAAAGAGGTGCCAGGATTGCGTCCACGACGGCCTCGGCGTGAGGAAATTTTGTGACGAGTTCGCGGCGCGCCAGCGTCAGGTTCGGGACTGGCGCCAGAGGTAATGGCTCACCGATCAACTCACGGAATTCGCCAGCAAGACGGCGTCCCGCGTCGCTCGTCGGGTTACCGACCCCGCTGACGATGACGCGTGCTGCACCAACCTGCTCATCAGCCCACTCCTGAGCGATGAGATCATCTTCCGCGGTGTCCATCGCAAGCGATGGCAAACTCAGCCGATCGCTAAGGGTGGCCACGTCCGAGTTGATGTCGGCAGGTCTCGCGACATCGAAGGCCGCTCCCCTGCGGCATCGCATCATCCGGTCCACCATGCGCGGCCCGGGGCCAGGATCATTCTCGACGTGGGCTACGAAGGCGGCGGCGGTTTCTCCGGACCATCCGCTCGGAAGCTCACCCTGTCCTGTGGATGCCAATAACCAAGCCACCGCACCCGCGGCTTGAGCTTTTGCGGCGGCATCGGACAGTTCGCGCGAATAAACCAGCCTCACCGCAAAAGCAGCGACATCGTTCGCGGATCTTTTGTCGCCGCTCACGGCGCTGTAGAATCTGCAACGAACTGCAAGGGCTTCGGCCGATGGAACGGATGGTTCCGGGCCGCCGATAACCGCCTCGAAAGCGCGAGCGGCAATGAGGTAGTCTTCAAGGGTGGGTGAGGCAGCCAGTTCCGCCAGCGCGAACAACAAGCTCTCGCCGTCCGTCGGCGCCCCAATGGCTTTCAGAGCTTGCGCTGAGAATTCTGCGGCGTCGGCATGGATGTCGTTCTTGAACAACGGGCATCCGCGAAGCAATTCAGCGATGCTGGGGACCTGTTCGCCAGCCACCACGCGGCTGCACAGCATCGAAAAGTCGCGATTGTAAAGAGCGAGAGCCTGCTGAAGGCCGCCTGCGTCCGTGCTGGTCATCGCGGCGAATCCTGGACGGCCACCGCTGACCATTCGAGTGAGCGCGCGCAACGGCCCGCGGCAAAACCGCGGCGTCTGATCGTGAACATTGTGAAGCCATCCGTGCTCGAGTGCGATCCGCCGCTCCGCCTTTTACGGGCGGAACGGCAGCAGTACGGAAGAGTGCGAAGCCTGAGTGGGGCGCGTCAGTGCGCGACCGCGTCAGGCGTCAGCACCATCCGCCTTATTCGCACTACTAGGCGGGTCGGATACCGCTTCCCTGCCACGGCGAGCGATGCCGCTGCATGGATAGCCAGGTCAAAAATCAGGCCAGGGCGGTTCATATCAGGAACGTAGATCGAACATTTTGGCACCGTCAACACCCAAAACTGTGATTATCGGCATTTTCCCAAAACGATGGCAGAATATGACCAACGTCGCCGCGGGCCTGACGGCGCACCCCGGCCACATAGAAATCTGTGACAGATTTCCCATTGCGATCCCTTGGAATGGTGTGTAGATCGCCTGAATGCCGATTGGTCACTATTTGTTCCAACGCGGCGCCATGGAGGTCCTCGTGACAAACTGGATGCGAATACGGGCGTAGTGACGACCGGCGAACTGCCCGTTCGCTGCTGCCCCCTTAGGCATCCATTTTCGAGATTCTAATGACCGATCCTGAACGCGTTTGGCGAAAGCGCGGCGCTGTCGCTACACCTGCCGTCCCCGACAGCTTCGAGCTTTCCGAACCCGCAAAGCTAGAAGACCCGGCAAAAGCCGCAGCCATGCTGCTCTTGTGCCGGGCTCTTGCGACCGCCGGCACGACCCTCGTTGAGGCAGGCGGTAACGGCGTTGTCGTCATGATTAAGGTAACTGACGATGCCTGGTTGAAGCCCACGCATGCCGTGTGGCGCGAGGCCGCGCGCGGCGACACGCAATCTGAAGACGGATACAGAGTCAGGCATTGGACCGATTCCGATTGGTTTAGCTGGATCCCGACGGAAGCTCCCCGCGCAATTGCATTGACGGAGGCGGCCGAGACATTCGCGCAGGCGCTGGCCTCGGGCAGCCACTGTCTGGCGGTGACCGGCGACGAGCGGTGGATTCCCAGCGACCTTGTCATGAGCGCGGATCATTCCCTATCGCTGCCTCAACTGGTCGGCGCCGATGTCCAGGCGCTCTCCAACGCCATGTGCGGCAATGAAGCCACGATCCGGCTCAGCGACCGAGAGGCATCCGCCCTTAGTCCACGGCTTCTCAGACTGGCCCGGCGGAGGCGGCAAACCGCGGATGAGTATGTTCTCAGACTGCGTGGATTGCTGACCCGTGAGGCCGAACATAGCTCCAAGCCAATTAAGCCGCCGCAGTCGATGCGTGAGGCGCCGACGCTCGATCGATTGCATGGGATGGAAGAGGCGGTTCGGTGGGGCTTCGCCCTCGCACAGGATCTCAAGCTGTTTAAGGCGGGCGAAATCGCGTGGCAGGCCGTGGACCGGGGTTTGTTGTTGTCGGGACCACCTGGGGTGGGGAAAACCCTGTATGCCAGGGCCCTCGCCGCGACGTGCGGCGTGCCGCTCATCACCGGGTCTTACTCTGATTGGCACGGCAGCGGCAGCGCCCATCAGGGCGACCTTCTCAAGGCGATGCGAAAGACGTTCGCGACGGCATCGGAACGAGCGCCCGCCATCCTTTTTATTGACGAGATCGACTCTTTTCCTAATCGGGCGAGCGTGACGCATGCTTGGGCCGACTGGGAAATTCAGGTTGTAAACGCGCTGCTTCAGCAGCTCGATGGTGCGGAAGGCCGCGACGGTGTGGTCGTTATCGGGGCTTGCAACCTGGCTTACAAGCTGGATCCGGCACTTACCCGAAGCGGACGCCTGGACCGCCATGTCCGCATCGGACTTCCGGACATTCGGTCGTTGGCCGCGATCTTGCGCGAGCACCTGGATGGTGATTGCGCGGACCAAGATTTGGTTCCGGCTGCCGTGGCAGCCGTCGGATCGACGGGGGCCGACGTGGAGGTCTTTGTCCGCGGCGCCCGCAGACGGGCGCGTTGCGAAAACCGGCCGGTTGTTCTGGACGACTTGATGCAGGAGGTCATCGGGCTCGATGACCGAAACGAACAAGAGCTTTGGCTCGGCGGCGTGCATGAGGCGGGACACGCGGTGGCTTGCGCTGATCTGATGCCAGGCAAGCTTGAGGCGATTTCATTGCGGCGCTCTGGCACGACCGCTGGCTTTACGGTGACGTCCCGGACGTCGGGTTGGCTGTCCGGCGGCGACGTTCGACTTCGTCTGAAATTGGTCTTGGCCGGAAGAGCCGCCGAGGAAATCCTTCTTGGCGAACCCACCTCTGGCGCTGGCGGCGGCGCCGATAGTGATTTGGCGGTGGCAACCGGCCTGGCAGCATCGGCCGCCGCCTCGCTCGGGTTAGACCCGGAGGTCGGGCTTGTGTGGCTGGGCGAGCCGGACGGCGTCAGCCTGCCACGGGTGTTGCGGGACTTTCCCCTGGTATCCAGTCGCGCCAGGGGCCTCATTCAGGATGCTTATCTCGAGGTGCTTGAGTTAATCCGGCGCCGTGTCAGCGCTGTCCGGGCCGTTGCATTCGCTCTCGTTGAGCGGCGGGCGCTGGAGGGCAGTGAGGTGGAAAGGATTGTCCGCGAGCACTCAAAAACGGACGGAGTGAGCGTCCAATGACCGAGGCATTCCCCCTATTCCGGGCCACCTTTCGCGATGACCCGGCGCTGATTTCCCATGCAACCCAAGAGGAATTGTCACTGCTCGCCGAACCGATCGCGGGAACCGGGGACGACCTGCTCGAATTGTGGAGCTTGGTCGCGATTCATCTGGGCTATGAGGTCGAGATCCATGCGCTCGGCTGGCGTCTTCTAACCGCGTGCGCATGGATCACATCGCCGGTGTTTGCCATTGACCGGGCAGCCGGGATGGTGCGGACGAAATCTGGGCGGCGATATTACCTCGGCACGCGCGACCGGCTGCAACTCGACGACGATCTCCGCGCACATCTGGAATATGCCCTGCGGACCTGGAAGTTCATGGATATCCAAGCCTGCAAGGCCTGAAGCCGCCTCGCGCCGGCTGGCTTCGCCAACTTAATCG
Source organism: Rhodopila sp. (assembly GCA_050010355.1). Lineage (GTDB taxonomy): Bacteria > Pseudomonadota > Alphaproteobacteria > Acetobacterales > Acetobacteraceae > Rhodopila. The sequence continues at coordinate 23,662 of JBEKLE010000026.1, forward strand.
AATCGGTCAGTCGAGCCAGAGGCAAAGCAGGCAGGCAACGTGCCTCCAGTCAACGTCTGGCGAATGTCGGCGCCCGAGCCCGTCCGGCTTGGGCGCCTCCCACCTTTGATAACCGCTCCGTCCGGCTCAACAGATCTCCATGGTTTCGATCGAATGACGAACCATTCAGGTATCAACCCGCCATCTGAGCTGGCTGGCGATGGCGATCGGCCCTGGGTCCCGAGGCGGCGCTGAAAGCGATGGCCCAAGTTTCAACGAGCAATATCCCGAAAAAGGGATGGCCTTTGCCATGGGCACCCACTCCCGCCGGCCCGAGCAATGCTGCTTGTAGGCGTCGTCCGGCTGGATCAAGTCGCCCAGATGTCATAGGGATCTAACATCGGTAACGTGACCGACGAAACGGACTACCCGCAGCCATCACCGGCACAAAGCATATGCTATGAACATCACCGAAGTTCCGGTTAACCTGGTCTTCGACGGCGCCGCCACCTTCGTGTCGCGCGCCATAATTGATCTTGGCCGCGCGGACGTCCCCGAGGTGCGGCTCCTGCTGAGGAACGCCATATCCGGCGTCGACAACCTCGATGACTTCACGGCGGTCCCGCTCGAACTCGTCATGGACAATGGCCAGAGGCGCCGCTTTGCCCTTTGGCGCCATGAGCACAATCCGCCGGCGCAGGTCGCCATCCAGCTTCCGCTTGACGAGGAGTTCCAGGACGCGCTGGCGGGAATTTTGACCGTGTGGAAGGTTCCGGCCGCCGCCCTGATATGGCTCGATGGGCCCATCGAGCCCCGTTCGAAGCCCTTGACACCTGTCCAGTGCCGGTGCTCCCGCGGGTCTATGGCCTGTGAAGGGGCAGTATGTGCCGCGTCCTCTGTAGCGGGGGCCTTGGTGCCCTTTCCAGACCATGACGGACAATAATCACGTTGTATCCGGCATGGGCTGGCTTCGGCCCGGCGGGTGGCCCGTGCGGCGGAACCGCGGCCTTGAAATCTACGTCGTGCCATTCACCAAAGCAGTCATGCTGGATAAGTGTATGGCCAACGTATGCGCCGCTGGCATGCCAAGTTCCGCCCACTAATTGGATGCAGGCGTGCCGGCTCCGGGCTGTGATATTGTCAATCTCCCACTGTCGATGAAACGCAACGTGGCCACCTCGCTCGTCTTCCACAAAACGGGCGACCAATTTTGCCAGGAACCGGTTCAGCCCGTAATAGCAAGTGAGGTAACCCTCGCGATGCACGACGGTGACAGGGACAGGGTCGTCCGGAACAAGTGCATCAAGTGCGTTACGCACCGAGCTAACACCAAGCGCCTTCGGGATCAGCGCGTCGTGAAACGCATCTAGTTCCTTCCAGTATGGATGTTCGTGCTCAAACCGCACCTTGTCATCGGATGATGCCCAACTCCAACCGCGGCATGCCCGATCCTCCGCGCTTTGGACCGCATGAAGGATATCGGAAGGAAGGCCGAGACCTTTCTCGATTTCAATCGCTCGATTGAGCTTTGTGACTATCCTCAGGTAGTCCTGCATGGCGCCGTCACCAGACCCACTAATCAGCACGCGGTCTGCCGAGGTCAAAGTCATAAAAGAATCAGGCCCCCAAAAGGGTTGGCCTTCGTAAATCAACGTTCGCGCTGGATGTTCGATGCGGCAGTTCTCGTTCCCGAACCCCTTCGCATCAAGCAGGCACCCCACCGTGAGAACCTGCCCGCCACCGAGGCCGATCACGACCCATTTGGGGCCTCCAGTGGCCGCAGAGGCTCTGGCGACGGACGTCACCGTTTGGCTGGTAAGAACGCGCAAAAACGGGGATGAAGTTGGTGAGCGGAGGATCCTGGCGGCACGCCGGAGCTGGCGCTGCCAGATTAGCGATAACTGATCGGCTGTGCCGGTTCGAAATGCGAGAGGCAGGCCAGGATGGCCGCCCCAAGGCAGAACCGCATGATGACAGTGATCGAGGGCCCAGTCGTATTGCGTGGGATCCAAGGTGCGCGTCGCGGCAAGACTTTGGGTCGGGAAGGTCGCCGCGTCGCGCTCGATCAGGTAGCAGGTTACCCCTCTTTTGGCGGCTTGGATGGCGGCTGAAGCACCGCCGGCTCCAGCACCCACGACGGCAAGTGGGCGGCTGGCGCTGATCTCGTCGGCTTCGATCAGACGGTCCACCACTGTCGCGCCACGGATGATTTGGTCGCGGATACTGATTGGCTGAGGTCCACTGATTGTGTACCGTAGTTCCGCCTGCCGATGAGCGTCTAAATACGGGTCACCCATTAGGCTCGTCGCTTGGCCAACCAGACTCGGAGCGAAGACGCTCTGATGCTGATCGTGAACCGGAGATGATGGACTCGAAGTCCACCCGGCTTGCCTCGTCGATCACCAAGGTGCCGATTTCGGGCCCCGAGACGGGCTCGCGGCTCAGAGATTCCGACTGCGGAGCTCCGGAGAGCATGGATGCTCTTTGCTCGGAGGACAGTCTCCAGCAGACGCGAGGGTCCATTGAGACATAATCCACTGGGCCGTCCAACTTCCAGCCGAGTTGGCCCTCCAGCAGCGCGCAACGCACCGCCCGCACGAGGGTGTCAGCATCGTAGGTCTCCACTCCGTAGACCTCCCGGGTCCGCAACAGTGTCGCACCCGCTTCTAACGAGCTCTCAAGCCACCCCGCATCGTCGAAATCTGGTGCGTGGATAACGAAAGTTGGCGGCGGAAGATGCGCTTTAGCTGCCACGGACACCCCCGCCTTGATCGCATTTAGGACGCCCTGAAGTTGGCCAGAAGGTGTTGTCCTATCAACATACCAGCAGACGGCGTCGACAAGGTCGGTGTAATGGTCAGGGTTATCAGCGAACTTGTCGAGCCGGATGACGTCCGGAATCGACGAGCTATGACTCGCCACTGCTGAATTAAACCACTCAGGAACCGTTGAGCCGGGCCAAAGTGCGCCGAGCGGACCATAGCTGCCCGCCTCAATCGCTGGGCCAATCCACCCATAAGCGCGACGGTGCTTCGGGGCGATGCTGCCTGCGATTTTCTCCGCGTCCCGCAACAACGCCTTCACGGGAGTTTCGCCGTCTCCGGCCGAGGCGGCCACCTTGAATGACGCAAACAATACCTCTGCGGACATCTTGGACAGCCGCGCGAGGTCTGGTGGCTTGGCCGCGCTTTGCGGCCGGTCCCGGTTGTGCTCTAGAGAAGATGCCGTCTCCAACGCTATCTCGGCTGCTTGTGGACTCCACGGGGCGCCGTCCGGCCTCGGGCGGCGCCAACTTGCAACCGCGTCGTTCACCGTGTGCATGTCGAACGGCTCACCCGCCGCCACGCTCTCCATCACACCGACGGTGAGCCCGACCTCAAGGTTCTGGAGATCGGCGAGGGGGAGAACACGTCGCAGCGCCCGTGCGATCAGTACAAGGGAGGACCTCACCGGGAATACAGCCGGATTTAGCAAGCCTTCCTGGACTTCCTCGACCGAGCTAAAAGACATCCCCACTCCTCAGGAATCAGGATATGCATTACAAGCCTATGACCGCAAGGCCACGGCTGATTAGATTTTAGGCATTAAGCATCCGACACAGTGCGAAGTACGCCACACGAAATTTAACATACGCGTGAGCACCGCGCCCAATCAATTCGAAACTATACCGATCAGGCTGCCCCGCCGAGTTCGGAGGGTTTCGGCGGCCGTCACCCAAAGTTTCTCGCCGCCGGAGGGCGTCTCGTTCGCACAACAGCGATGACACCCGGAGTTCTCCTCGGCTTGTCGCGGTTACCCTATGTCCGCTGAGCTTGTCCAGGGCCGCAGCGGCGTCCGTCCCATTGCCATTGGCATACCTCTCGGCGGACCGATCCGGCAACACGCCCGGGATCGCTTCTCTGACGTCGCGCAAAATCCGAGCCGACCGTGGGCCATTACGAACGGATGCCTTCCGCTTACGCTTTGACTGACTCTGGCTCCAGCACCCGCACTCAGTGCGGCAGGCCGAGACGTCACGTCGCTGTCCGGCGGGGTGCCCGCACTATTGGCCCCCCGAAGTGGTTGCGCCGGCAATGCCTGAGCGGTCTGACGTAGGCACCGGGCCGGTGGGAGGTGGGAGCGACCGGTCCTTGTGTCTGATCCACAAGCTAGGATTGTGAGGCCGCCGCCACCAAGGATCTGCTCGTTTGGCTTGGAGTTTTGGATTCGCGATCGAATCCAGGCCCCCCTAGCCAGCCAGACATACGCTCGAAGCCGCTTCGGCAAATTCGGCATGCGGAAATCGGCTGTCATCGACTGCCGTCCGGGCCCGGCAAGTATCAACCCGCCATCTGAGCTAGCTGGCGATGGCGATCGGCCCCGGGCTCAACGACGAAGGGTGACGACAGGCCATGGGGGCGAGGTTTCCTTTAGTCCGTAGGTTCGGCGGCAGCCGGCGTTACCGGAGCGATTGGTTACCAGACCTTCGCTGTCTCGGAACTTTGGTCGGCGGCTCGATCTGTCCGCTGAGGGGCCAAAGGTTTCTCGCGTCCCAAGCCACCACGAGTCCGGCGATTTCATTGCGCACCGCCGCTCGGGACTGAGGCGCGCCCTGTGCAGGCCGTGCGGCGCCGGCACCGAACATTTCTTGGCTCAAAGCAGCGCCCAGCAGGGCCATCAGAACAGCGCTTCGGGTCTCTAAACCACGGGCCTCGGCAAGACTGTCCATTCCCTCTGCGGTGACCCCGGGGAGGCGCATCGTCAATGACTTAGGGTTCTGGCGACGTTCGCGGTCGCGAAGTTTGTCGAGCATAAAGTTCCGGAGCTTCTGGGCTACCGCGGGTTCTAAAAGGCTGTCCGGTGCATTCGGGGTCAGCACGTGTTGTAGAAGCCAGCCAGCCCGTAGCTCCAGAAGCGCCTTCTCGTAGACTCCGTCGGCGGTCTGTGCCTGTTCCGTCGCCGGCTCATCAGGTTGCGACCTCGCCATACCAGGTCGTAGCGTGTAATACGCGTGAATCAAGCATTGAAGGCGAGCATTGCGCTCAATCCGCACGCGTTTGGTTAGCCATTCCTGCATTTCATCGCCTGCCGCCAGCGCCATTTGTCTGGCGATTTCCAACTCTCGCCCGGCCGTCAACCGTCTGCCCATCTGCGGGTCCTATGAACATCGTAACAAACCGTTGGCGGCGGAATCCTTTACGCGGGTGAATCTGCGAGAAGCTTTGCCAGCGCGTTCCTTACGAGACGGTCGACGACATCGGGCCTGGTTTTACAGCCCCAGGCTTCCGCCAGTTGATCCAAGTCCCGCGCCACGTCCGCGTCGAACCGAACTGTCCTGGAATTCGGTCCCCCCCGGCGCCTCGTCTCTCTAACCTTGGAAAGCAGGCGTGTCCTGACGCGTCGTGCTTGCTTTGCCGGAAATATCCCATCTGAGGCGCCGGGAGTCAGGACTCGTCGAACGATCCAGGCAACCTGCGCCAACCGCTGCCCCTCGCCGTAAGTCTTGGCCGGAACCGTGGGCGCGCGCTGAAACTCAGCGTCCAATTTAAGGATTGCACGCCGAGAGAGTTCCGAATTCTGGTTGGATAGCCAAAACGCAAAATTTCCGCTGATCTCTGTCCATAGGACGGCAGCAAGTTCTACGTCGTCAGACTCGGGTTTCCGACCCATCGTCAGCCATGCCCCTCATCATGGTTCGCCACGGTATATAACATGGTGTGCCATGAATGACAAAGGCGGCCGGTTTTGATCGCCTCTGCATAGAGGTATTGACGCACCACGGTGAGCGTGCGGACTCACGACCTGACGTCCGTCGGGGCCGGTTCCGCCCCCAACGACCCTGACGAAGCCTCAGTCATCAGTTAGAACGTGTACCTCCTGGTATTAACCCTCTAGCTTTGGCCGATTCGCGCATGGGGATGAATGTTTCGCCGCAGGATTCGGGGTCGCGCTGGCGGCGCTGGGACCCTCATATCCACGCACCCGACACGATTATGGCGAATCAGTTCCGGGGACCTGATCCGTGGGAGAGCTATTTGAGCGCCCTTGAAGTCCAAACGCCCCAGATCGAAGCGCTCGGCATCACTGACTACTACTGCCTCGAATGTTATGAGCGTGTGCGGCAGGAGAAAGCCGCAGGCCGCCTTGCCGGTTGCGCGCTGATCTTCGCTAATGTTGAACTGCGGCTTAACTACGCGACAGTGAAGGGCAATTGGGCGAATCTGCACCTGCTCATTAGCCCTGAAGATCCGGAGCACGTGACCGAGGCCCGGCGATTCCTCTCGCACCTCACATACGAAGCGCATAACGACACTTTCAGATGCACGCGCGCCGAACTTATGCGTCTCGGAGGCCTGTCCGGCGCGGCCCAAACACCCCTGCGGCGCTCGAACTTGGCGCGCGCCAGTTTAAGGTGACGTTCGACCAGCTCCGTAAGCTCTACCGGAACAATGGCTGGGCAAGGGGCAACATCCTAATCGCAGTTGCCGGCGGCGACGACGGGACTGGAGGTCTGCGCGACGCCGCGGAGGCTACGAACCGGAAGGAGGTGGAAAGCTTCGCCCACATCATCTTTGCCTCCTCCCGGGCGCAAAGGGAATTCTGGCTCGGTCAGAGGAGCGTACCAGCCGACGAGCTGAGAGCGTTGTACAATGGGTTAAAGCCGTGCATCCACGGTTGCGACGCTCACGCGCTCTCCACAGTCGGCAAGCCTGACGAGGAGAGATACACTTGGATCAAAGGCGACCCTGTCTTCGACGCCCTCAGGCAGGCTTGTATTGATCCAGGCAGCCGCGCCTATGTCGGAGCGGAGCCGCCACTTGGGGCAGTGCCGTCCGATGTCATCGCCTCCATCTCTCTGGGCGGCGCGTCGTGGGCGAAAACGCCGCGGATCAAACTCAATTCAGGTCTCGTCGCCATTATCGGGGCCCGGGGCTCCGGTAAGACCGCCCTGGCCGACGTTATCGCTCGTGGATGCGACGCCGGGCCTTCACCGGACAATCGGCAGTCCTTCCTATCGCGCGCCAGGGAATTTCTGGATAACAACTGGGTGACGCTGAGGTGGGGTTCCGGCGATGAGGAGCGCCGCCACTTGATCGAGGAGATCGACGAAGAATGCTATCCAAGAGCGCGCTATCTATCCCAGCAGTTTGTCGAAAATCTATGCTCATCCTACGGGATGACAGACGCTTTGCTCCATGAGATCGAGCGGGTCGTTTTCGAATCCCAGAGGTGGCCGGCTTCGTCGAGACAGCGTTTCGGTTCCGCTAAGTGGATCCCCTGCCGGTTGGGTTCATCTTGTGCCGTTGCCGGGGCCTCACGCAGGGAGGGCGTAGCCCGACCGGAGT
>JBEKLE010000027.1:0-30858 GCA_050010355.1 Rhodopila sp.
CCGACGCGTTCCGGCCCGATCTGGCGATGTCGCTCAACAACCTGGCCAACAGGCTGAGCGAGCTTGGCCGGCGGGAGGATGCGCTGGCGGTGGCGGAGGAAGCGGTCTCGCTGTATCGCACGCTGGCGGCGCAGCGCCCCGACGCGTTCCGGCCCGATCTGGCAACATCGTTGTGGGTTTTGGCGGATTGTCTGGATGCACTAGCGCGACAGGAAGAGGGATTGGCGGCGAATGCGGAGGCGATCGGGTTCATGGCCGAGCCGTTCGCGCGGCTGCCGCTTGCCTTTGCCGACCGCATGGGTGGGATGGCGCGGGAATATCGTGATCGGTGTGAAAAGCTGGGCCAGGAGCCGGACATGGTATTGCTGACGCCCATTGTTGAGACTTTCGAGCAACTTCAAGCCGCGCAGGAGAACCCGCCATGAGTGCCGAACTGGAAACCGTCTGGGCCGTCGCGACCCATGTCGTCGAACTGGTCGCGGCGAATGGGTTGGTAGAAGCCGGCAAAGTGCTGGGGAAGAGCGGTGCCAAGGCGGTGGTTGACTGGCTGGGCAGGCATTTGCCGGAAGCGGATCAACCGAAGCTTGCCGCGGTGACGGCAAATCCTGCGCCCGGACCCGCCCAGGCGGCACTTGCTCTACAAATCAACGCCCTACTTGAGGCGCGTCCCGATCTGCTGGCCGAGATCCGATCCTTGCTAGCCGAAAATCAGGGCGAGGACAGCAGCCAGCATCAGACGCTCGGTGACAACAGCACGGCGATGCAGAACCGTGGCAGCAACAACACCTTCACCGTCACGCGCTAATCGTGCGCCTGAGCAAGCAGCGCTTCCGCTCCGGTCTGCCTGAACACGTCACGTCAGAACGGCAACGCGATCATGTCGGGCTCGATCAGGGCCCGGAACGCAGGATCGATGGTTCTGAGATCAATCACGTCCACTCTGTAGGGCAGGTCGGACTCGGACAGCGCCTCTCTTACATCGCTCAGGACGTCCAGGCTAAGGGGCTTTTCCGTCTCGAGTGCAAGGTCGAGGTCGGAATAGCGCCGAGCGGAGGCGGTTGCGCGCGAGCCGAAGACCCAGGCGCGCGTGCCTGGGGGCAGATGGGCGCGCAGGATGTCGCGGACGATTGTCGCGTCAGACTGGGAGAGATCGATCGCTTTGGTCACGTCAGGCGCTTTCGCAACGCGTCGCGCAAGTATTCGGCCTCGGCCAGAAAGCCGGGAATGGACTCGGCGACTTCCTGGGCGGTTTTGGCGTGATACGCGTGGCTGGTTTTGGCCCGCGCGTCCCGATAGCGATGCCAAGCGGGCCAATTGCCTAGCAGCAAGCCTTGCTGGTTGGCCGTGCGGATCAGGTCCTGGAAGGCCATGCGGTCGACTTCCTCGGGGGAGGCGGCGGTTTGGCGGATGAAGCGTCGCAAGGTGCGGTGGGACAGTTCGTAGGTGAACTCGAACCGCTGGATCAGGCCGTCGCGTACCTGGTCATCCGTGGGTTCGCTCTGGTGGCGTGCCAGCCCCTCGCGCAGTCGGTCGATGGCGTTGACCAGAGGGGTTATATTGAGGGGAAGCGGGTCAGGCATCGTCGTCCGGTTCGTCCGGCATGAAGGCATCGCGCGCGCCATGGCGGACATGCAGCACCGTGACAGCGTGGTTGGCCTCGTCAATCGCGTAGATAATCCGGTAGCGGTGCCGCCTGCGCCCGTAAAGCAAGTGGCGGAGGTCACCGTCTTCCGGGGTCGTTGCGCCTCTGGCGGGATGCTCGTCGAGGCTTAACACGGCCTGCTCAAGCCCGTTGAACCATTCCCGGGCCTGATGGGCATCATCAGCGTTAATGTTCTGGTAGATTCGTCTGAGGTTCCGAACTGCCCGCTCCGTCAGGTCAACGCGGTATGCCATAATCGGCGCGGATTTCGTCGAACACGGCGCCAGCAGGGCGGGTGCGACCGTTCCTCAAATCCTCAAGGCCCTGCCGTATGCCCTCGGCGGCGTTTGCCTCTGCCGCAAGGTCAAGCAGGTGCTGGTAGGCTTCGGCGTCCTGCACGACCGCGGCCGCCTTGCCGTTCACCGTAAGGACAACCGGGCGCCTGGTGTCCTTGAGGTGCTGCATGATTTCCGCCGAGTGGTTGCGGAAGGTGGTCATCGGCAGGATGTCTTTGGTGATATCCATGGGGCGGGCCTGAATGAAAAGATTACCTAATAAGGTAATACACTGCCGGGTGAGTTTGGCAAGGTTAATGTTTTCAGTGAAGTGTGCCTCCAGGCGGTGCCGAAGAATGTCGAGCGTCCCAGCCACATCGCTGTCTCAGGCCGCGACCGGCCGCATGATCGTCATGTCTCCCCGGCCGGCCAGCAGACCTTCGACGGAGATGTCCTCGTCCAGTTCTTCCCAATGCAGGCCGGCGCCTGTCACACCGACCCGGCAGTGCGCCCGTTGCTCGGGCGTTGCGTGCAACAGTCGTGGAAACCACGCCAACGGGACGCCGACCGTTCTGCCGTTGGTCAGTTCCACCCAAATGGTCACGTCATCAAATCGAATCGCCGCAGCCGAAGTGCTCATGGCTTACTCCGCGGCGATCTTCTCCCGGTCCATCTCCGCCTTCAGCGACGCGGCCTTGGCTTCGACGAGATCGACGATGTGATCGACCATGGAGGCGCCGTCGATGGTGTGGTCGGTCTTGCCGGCGGCGTAGATCATATGGCGGCCGTTGCCGCCGCCGGTCACGCCGATGTCAGTCATCAGCGCCTCACCGGGGCCGTTCACGACGCAGCCGATGATCGACAGGGTCAGCGGGGTTTCGATGTGGCCGAGGCGTTCTTCGAGGGTGCGGACGGTCTCGATGACGTTATAGCCCTGGCGGGCGCAGGACGGGCAGGAGATCACTTTCACGCCGCGGTGGCGGATACCGAGCGTTTTGAGCATGTCCCAGCCGACGCGGACTTCTTCCTCGGGTTCGTCGGAGAGGGAGACGCGCAGGGTGTCGCCGATGCCGGCCCAGAGCAGGGAGCCGAGGCCGATCGAGGACTTCACCGTGCCCATGCGGCGGCCGCCGGCTTCGGTGATGCCGATGTGCAGCGGGTGGTCGCAGACTTCTGCCAACTGCTGATACGCCGCCACTGCCAGGAACACGTCCGACGCCTTCACGCTGATCTTGAAATAATGAAAATCGTGCTGCTGGAGGATGTTGGCGTGGTAGAGGGCGCTTTCGACCAGGGCTTCGGGGTTGGGTTCGCCGTATTTCTCCAGCAGGTGCCGTTCCAGCGAGCCGGCATTGACGCCGATTCGCATCGAGCAGCCGTTGTCGCGGGCGGCCCTGATGACCTCCTTGACGCGTTCGTCGCTGCCGATGTTGCCCGGGTTGATGCGCAGGCAGGCGGCGCCGCTGTCGGCGGCTTCCAGCGCGCGTTTGTAGTGGAAATGGATGTCGGCGACGATCGGGACCTCGACCTGGCGGACGATGTCCTTCAGGGCGAAGGCGCTTTCCTGGTCGGGGCAGGAGACGCGGACGATGTCGACGCCGGCGGCCTCTGCGCGCCTGATCTGGGCGACCGTGCCGTCGACGTCGGTGGTGAGGGTGTTGGTCATGGTCTGCACGGTGATGGGTGCGCCATCGCCCACCGGGACCGAGCCCACGTAAACGCGGCGGGACTTGCGCCGGATGATTTCCTGGTAGGGGCGATAGCTCATGCAAGTCTCCTTCATCGCGGCGCGTGCGCAACGGCGCGCCGGCCTGCGGATTGCGCGACCCGGGTTTAGTATTGGGGCCTAGTATGGGGTCTTTGGCCGCGATCCGCTACTGCCGGGGGCGTCCGGCCGCGAACTGTGGCGTTCCAGCACCAGCCAGCCTGCCCTCCTTGATCTGGTCGGGATCGAGGGGGATGTCCCGCCGCACGGTTCCGGATCCGCCCATACTGGGAGCTGAGGCGCCGTCAACCAGGAGGTCTGTTCCGCCGGCGTTGCCCGTGGTCAACAGCAAGTCCGGCCGGGGCGGCACGGGCCAGGTCTCGCCTGCCCTCATCGTCCGGTTCAGCAGGATGACGCCGTTGCGGTCTTTCACCAAAATCCAGGCGTCGGCGCTGGCGCGCAGCAGAATCCGGCCGGCATCCGGGGCAGGCGATGCGGCCGTGGCGGAGGGCGGCACCGGCGACAGGCCGGCGACCTCCGACGCGTCGGACGGCCGGGAGGGAAGCTGAGCCGCCGCGGCCGAGGTTGGGGAGATCGCCATGACCGGGGGCGCCGGATCGGCCGGCATCTGCGGCGTCGCGGGGTCAGCCATGACCATCAGTGGATCGGCGCTGCCGGATGCCTCGGTCGCTGAATCCGGCGTTGATGGCCCAGATGCGGCCAAATCACGGGGCGGCGGCAGAGCCTGTTCGGCCAGCGAGGCCAGGCGTTCGGGGATCGGGGTCACCGTTTCAGCGGGCAGACGACCCTCACCGGACAAGCGATACCAGCCGGCATACGCGCCGACCGCCAGAACCAGGCCGAGGAGCACCACAGCCCCGGCGGGCAGGCCGCGCTCGGGCATCGGAACCGGGAAGACAAGTTCGGTCGGCAGGCCGAATGCGGCGGCTTCAGCCTTGAACCGGCGGACCATTTCTTCGGGGTCCAGGCCCAGCGCTTGGGCATAGGTGCGAACGAAGGCCAGGGCGTAGGCGTTGCCCGGCAGCAACGAGATGCGCCCCTCTTCAAGCGCCTCGAGGTGCGGCAGCCGGATGCGCAGATTGCTGGCGACATCATGCAGGGAGAGGCCCAGGCGTTCGCGGGCCTCCCTCAGATCGGCTCCGGCCCGTGCGGCCGCCGGCGGCTCTGTCACCAGGGGCGTGACGGTTGATATCATGCTCCGACTTTCAATCAGCTTGGATCTGCGTTCCTGCAGTACTCGCAGCCCCGTTCCGATTCAGACACATGAGGAAATCTTGCGGAAACCCCCGTTCCTGGTTCGGCAACCTGCTCTTTAGACCAAACAATGAGATGTTCCAACGTCTCAAACGGAACGCTGTCAACATAGTCACAGCTTGGTTAGCGCATCGCCGGCAAGGCCCGCTTCATCATGACGACATCGCCATGATCCAAAGGTCAGACAATGATCGCTTGTTCACGCGCCCAGGTTGCAATCGGTTCCCGCAACCCGAAGCCACCGCCTCGTCGTATCGCAGTTAGCACTGACCGGAACGAGCGCAAGTCGACCTGCGCTAACATTGCCTTGATCGGAAGGATACCACTCGCTGGCATAGACAAAGTTCTCACGCCCAGTGCCGCGAGCACCAGGGCCTCCAACGGCCGCGACGCGGCCTCCCCGCAGACCGAGACTGGAACGCCGGTGCAGTTCGCCGCAACCACGAGTTGTTCTATCAGATCCAGCACCGGCTGCGACAGGAAATCATACCGGTCGTAAAGCGACGGCGTTCCCCGGTCGGCGGCGAACAGAAACTGCAACAAATCGTTGGAACCAACCGAAATAAAGTCGGCCTCTTTCACAAGTTCCGGTAGCTGCCACATCAGGGCCGGCACCTCCAGCATGGTGCCGATTCGCAGCGTGCCGGGCGCCGGGCGGACCCGCTTGGCCTCGGCCAGCAGCAGTGCTCTGGCGGCACGGAACTCCCCCACGGTGGCGACCATCGGAAACATGACCGACAGGTCACGACCGCCGGCCGCCAGCAGCAGCGCGCGCAACTGCCGCCGCAGCAGGGCGGGCCGGTCGAGGCCGACGCGCAACGACCGCCAGCCCATCGCGGGATTTTCCTCCTCGGTGACCGTCCCCGGGAGCATCTTGTCGGCGCCCAGGTCCAGCGTGCGGAACAGGACCGGCTTGTCGCCGGCCTCATCCAGCACGCGGGCGTAGATTGCCGCCTGTTCGGCCACATCGGCGACCGAGCCGCGGGCGAGCATGGCGATTTCGGTGCGAAACAGGCCGATGCCGTCGGCGCCGGTGCGCTCCAGTTGCGGCAGTTCCAGGCTGAGGCCGACATTGAGCATCAGTTTCATCCCGACGCCATCGGCCGTGACGGCAGGCCGCACTCGCCAGGTCGCCAGTTCGGCGTATTTGGCGCTGCGGGATTCCTGAGCGCGGATGTAGGCGTCCCGGACCGCGATTTCCGGACGCAGGATGAACTGGCCGTCGTCCGCATCAACCACGGCTTCGTCGCCCGGTTCGGCGCTGTCCAGCATGCCGCGCAGGCTGCCGATCGCGGGGATGCCCAACGCGCGTGCGAGGATGGCGGCGTGGCCGGCGGGACTGGCTTCCTCGACCGCGACGCCGGCGATCCCGCGGGCGTGCCAATCGAGCAGTTCGGCAGGACCAAGGCGCCTCGCGAGCAGGATCGCCCCTTCGGGCACCGGCGCACGCGGCGCTTCGCCGGCCAAGGCGGTCAGCAGGCGGTTGGCAAGATCTTCCATGTCGGCGAGGCGTTCACGCAGGTAGGCGTCGCTGATCCGACGCATCCGGTCGTGGAGTTCGCTGGCGACGCGCTGCACCGCGGCTTCGGCCGTCATGCCGCCGCGGATGACGTCGCTGACGCGGCGCAGCCAGCCGGCATCGGAGGCGACCAGCCGGTATGCCTCCAGGACTTCCCGGGAGGCGCTGACATCCGCCGCACGCCCCTTGCTCGGCACTTCGGCGAACAGATCGTCCAGCCCCCGCTGCATGCGATCCACCGCCTGGTCGAGCCGGTCCTGCTCCGCTTTGGGATCGTCGGCGAGCAGCCTGACGATGGGGCGGGCGGTGCGAAGCAGGACAATCGGTCCGATGGCGATCCCGCCCATCAGGGGGGTGCCGGTAAAAAGGCGCGGCACCGTGGCACCAAGTCCCTCGGGCGAGCCGTCGGTGGCACCGCTGCCGGACAGCATTTCAGCGAGCAGCATGGCGACGGTCTCGAGATCGTCGATCTCGGGTTCGGCAAAGTTGCGCGGGGTCCGGTTCTGCACCACCAGCACGCCCAAGGTGCGGCCGGAGCGGCGGACCGGCACGGAAAGCATCGAGGCGAACGGCTCTTCTCCGGTTTCCGGGCGGTAGGCGAACGAGGGGTGGTTCTGCGCGTCCGGCAGGTTCATCACCGTGCCGGTGGCGGCACACAAGCCGACGATCCCCTCGCCGACACGCAGGCGGGTGCGGCCGATGGCGCCGGGGTTCAAACCCTCGGTGGCCGCGAGTTCAAGGATGTCGCCGGGACGCTGGACGTAGACCGAGCACACTTCGCTGACCATTTCGGAGGCGACGAGCTGGACCAGCGCCGACAGGGGCGCGGACCCATGGGCACGGAGGTTCCGCAGCCGGGACAGCAGGCGCCTAGGGCCGTTCATTCGCCACGGGCCATGTCGACGGGCTGGTCATTCCGCAGTTGGTTTCCTTGCTTCCGATGCTGGCCGCCAGCGCTGCTGCCGCGACCAATCCATGGTTGCCCCGTCTAGGGGGGCCGGAGCAATTAAGGAAGGCCCGAACGCTGCGACTTGATGCGCAAACAGGCCGGCGGCACGGCTGACCCCGACAATTCAGGCGACGCTCAACAGTTTGGTATGCTCGCCTGCGATCGTCATGGCGGGCGGAGGGACATACGCGAAACAGGTTTGGGCCAAACAGGTTTAGGCCAAACAGGTTTAGGACGGCATGGATGGTGGCCCTTCGGCCGCCGCGGAGGGATGGTGCGACGGCCCAGATGACCCGGTCACTGCTGGGCGTCGCCTTGAGACCGACGGGCTGCCTGGGTTACAGGGGCCGTCGGTCCTTGGCTGGGTTCGCGGCGAGGCCCCGTTAATCTAACGGCGCCACCAGCCTCGCTTTGGTTCTGCTGGCGGCTCACCGCCGGCGCCGATCAGGATCGGCTTGATCAGCGGTTCGGCCGGGGCAGGCTGCGAGGCGTCAATCTCCGCTATCGTATCGTTGGCCGGTGTGGGGAGCGAAGCAGCCACCCGCTCGCCCGGCACCATCTGCGGTTCGCCTGCCGGTTCGGGCGCCGCGGTGTTCAGAATCTCGCGTTCCGGCTGCACCTGTTCGGGAGTGTCGGGCGCGGACGGTGGCGCGCGTGGTTCTTCGACAGTCGACGCGAGCGGTTCGGACTCGACATTCGACGCTTCGGGTTCCGGCGCAGCGGCGTTGACGATCTCGGCCGAGGCTGCCGTTCGGGGCGCGGGCTTCGTTTCGGCGGCCCGTTCGGCCTGGTCCATCACGTCGAATATGTCGAAAGCACGTCCGCCGAATGGATCGGCTGGCGTGGGCCCGGCATAGACCGGCTGCAATTCGGGTTGATCCGCGCCGGGTACGGCAAACGGTGACAACTCACCGTCGTTCTCGCGCCGCCGCCGCCGCCCACCCCGCCGCCCGCGCCGGCGGTTCCTGGGATCATCGTCAGCTGCCGGCGTGGTTTCCGCGGATTCGGACGGCTCTTGTCCGGAGGCTTCCGTGGGGATCTCATCAGTTTCTTCGGACGCTCCAGCGGCCTGTTCGGGTTCGGCCTCGACCGCATCGCCAGTTTCAGCGGGTTCGACGGAAACCCCGTTGGGTGCACCCGCCGGCTGATCGCCATTGGTCGGGCCCGCGGACTGATCGTCACGACGCACGCCCCGCCGCCGCCGCCGCCGCCGCTTCCGCCGCCGTTCCGCTTCGTCTGCGCCGCCACCCGCCGCGTCCGCGGCGCGTTGTTCGGGGGTATCCTCCTCCTCGTCGTCATCGTCCTCGGAGCCGACGGCCTCGGCTTCTTCGGCTTCCTCGTCCTCGGTGTCGACGACCGGAGGCGGCAGCATTGACCGCTCTGGCGTCACCGCGACGGGCAGCTCATCCGGCGACCGGGTCCGCACCCTCTCGATGCGGAACTGCGGCGCGATCTGCGCGTCGTCGGCGGCGATGATGACCCGCATCGTGTAGCGAAGCTCGATCTCCTGCAGGCGTTCGCGCTTCTGGTTCAGCAGGTACAGCGCGACCGGGGTGGAGACGTGGACGATGATCTCGGCTGAGCGGCGCTTACTGCCCTCGTCCTCGATGCCGCGCAGGACGTGGATCGCGGCGTTCTCGGTGCTGCGGACATGGCCGGTGCCGCCGCAATGCGGGCAGAGGATGAAACTGGTTTCGGCAAGCGACGGACGCAGCCGCTGGCGGCTCATTTCCAACAGGCCGAAATGGCTGATGTGGCCCACCTGGATGCGGGCACGGTCGTTCTTGAGCGCCTCCTTGATCCGGCGCTCCACCATCGCGTTGTGGCGCTTCGACTCCATGTCGATGAAGTCGATGACGATCAGGCCGGCCAGATCGCGCAGCCGCAACTGGCGTGCGACCTCGTCGGCGGCCTCCAGGTTGGTCCGCAGGGCGGTTTCTTCGATGTTACGTTCTCTGGTCGAGCGGCCGGAATTGACGTCGATCGCGACCAGCGCCTCGGCCTGGTTGATCACGAGATAGCCGCCGGAGCGAAGCTGCACCGTCGGCATCAGCATGCCATCGAGCTGCGCTTCCACCTGGTTGCGGGCGAACAGCGGCTGGCCGCCATCGCGCCAAAGCTGCACCTTCTTGGCGTGCGAGGGCATCAGCATGCGCATGAAGTCGTGTGCCGCGCGCCAGCCTTCCTCGCCGTCGACCAGGATCTCGTCGATGTCGCGCGAGTAGACGTCGCGGATTGCCCGCTTGATCAGGCTGGCCTCTTCATAGATCAGTGCCGGGGCCACCGACTTCATGGTGTGGTCGCGGATGTCGTCCCACAGCCGCAGCAGATATTCGCAGTCGCGCTTGATCTCGGGCTTCGGGCGGTTGGCGCCGGCGGTGCGGACGATCATGCCCATGCCGCGCGGGATATCGAGTTCCGCCATCACCTCCTTCAGCCGGCGGCGATCCGCGGCCGAGGTGATTTTGCGGGAGATGCCGCCGCCGCGCGGGGAGTTCGGCATCAGCACGCCGAAGCGTCCGGCGAGCGAGAGGTAAGTGGTCAGCGCCGCGCCCTTGGTGCCGCGCTCTTCCTTGACGACCTGCACCAGCAGGATCTGGCGGCGCCGGATAACCTCCTGGATCTTGTAGTTGCGCATGAACCGGGGCGGCATCCGCCGTTCGCGCTGTTCGTCGCCGTTTTCCTGGTCGCCGCCGCCAACCATTTCAGGGGGCGGCAGCGGTTCTATGTGGTCGCCGTTCGGGTCATACGATTCGCTGTCGCTGGATTCAGGGTCGTCTTCGACAACGGATTCAAGGTCGTCTTCGACGACGGGCTCAGGGTCGTCTTCGACGACCAGCTCAGCCTCGATCGCCAGCGCCTGCGCGGCGGGTTCGACGACCAGCGGCGGCACCCCGGGCGTCGCCCAGGCCGCGGCCTCGGGCGGCGGGTCGGCGGGTTCGAACGAGGCCACCGGCTCGGGTGCCATCAGCCGCGGCGTCGAAGCCAGCGCCCAGGATTCCGGGGGCGGTTCCGGCGCCGTCGCCGGCTCCGGTTTCGCCGCTATCCGAGCGGGTTCCGGCTGATCGGGGGCCTGGCTCCTTGCCAGCTCGCGGTCTTCCTCCTCCTCGTCGCGGCGCGCCTCTTCGGCCTGCATCTCGATCAGACGCTGCCGGTCGGCGACAGGAATTTGATAGTAGTCGGGATGGATTTCGCTGAACGCCAGGAAGCCGTGGCGATTGCCGCCATATTCGACGAACGCGGCCTGCAGGCTTGGTTCGACCCTGACTACCTTGGCAAGGTAGATGTTCCCTTTGAGCTGCCGCTTCGTCGATGTCTCGACGTCGAAATCTTCAAGCCGGGTACCGTCCAGCACCACGACGCGGGTTTCTTCCGCGTGCGAGGCGTCGATCAGCATGCGTTTCGTCATCTAGTCCTGAACTCCGGTATGCCGTCGTAGTGCATGAGCCCGACCTTCTTGGGGTCATGGTCAGCGGACGGCTTGCAAGGCTTGCGGGATGGGGCCCGCCCGACGTTTCAGGAAAACGATGGCTGTTGGCACGCGCGACGATAGAACCCGGGAAATTGGTGGCACCCGAGGTGGGGCACCCAAGGGAGTTGTCACCCAAGGAGGGGGCGCCCAAGGAGAGGGGGCCACCGAGAAAGCCGGGTGGTGGAAAACCGGGTGAAAGTCCAAACTCGGACGGGCATGACGCGACGTGATTCATCAGTTCCTGGCGTTCGGATGGCGCGTTCCTTGGCGAAACGCTGCCCCGTGTGAAAGTCGGCGCTGGCGCTGCCTCCATCGCGGAAAAAACCCCGCGGCGGGCAGAACCCCGGCGCGCCACAAGACCAAGATGGCGGGCGCGACACGGACGGCGACGTGGCTGCGGCGAGGCGGATCCTTCCCCACACTTGCAAATCTGGCTCCGACCAGACTGAACAAGGGATCACGCACCGCCGGAAAAGCCAAAAGATTGCGATCACCCGCAATCCCCCGTGACATCGCCGGAGCGGTATGACCATGAAGCAAACCGTCCCCAACCGCAAGCGGATCATATCAAGGACGCCACTAACCCGCCGCAATCAACATACAAGGTGCAGATCCGCATCCAATATGTTAAGAGCGCGCATGGTTTATGCCCCGCCCGTCACGCGTCGCCTGTTGCTGCGTCGTTTCGCGGCAGGCTCGCCCGTTATCGGAACCTTTCTGCTGCCACAAGCTCTGCATGGCGCAATGGCCGGCAGGCCGAGGCAGCGCCACCCGGACGCCGGCAGCGCCAGACCGCCACCGATGGTCATGCTGGACCCGGGACACGGGGGTAAAGACCCGGGCGCGATCGGGTTTTCGGGGACCTATGAAAAGCAGGTTTCGCTGGCGACCGCCCTTGAACTGAAGCGGCAGCTTGAGGCGGGCGGCCGGTACCGGGTCGAACTGACACGGGCAAGGGACGTGTTCATTCCGCTGGATGAGCGAGTGGACCGAGCCCAGCGGCACGGTGCGGCGCTGTTTGTGTCGATGCACGCCGATGCGCTGGCGGATCACTCGGTGCGCGGCGCCTCGGTCTACACGCTGGCGCAGACGGCCTCGGATGAGCAGACCGCAGCGCTGGCGCGGACCGAAAACAGTGCCGACCGCTTCATCGGCCGGCAGTGGCAGGGCAGTTCGCCTGAGGTTTCGCGGATCCTGGCCAGCCTGGTGCGCCAGGAAACCCGAACCGGGTCTGTGCGAATCGCTCGAAGCCTGGTCGGCAGCCTGGATCAGCACCTGCCGATGCTGCCAAACCCCGCCCGCCATGCCGGATTCGTTGTCCTGAAGGCCGCGGATATTCCAAGTGTGCTGGTGGAGATGGGATTCATGTCCAACCCGCACGATGAGTCCGCGTTGCGGCGGTCCGATCACCGCAAGCTGGTGGCCGAGGCGATGCGGCACGCGGTTGATGCCTATTTTGCCGGACTGGGCCATATGGCGGACGGAACCGGTCCCGGGGTCGGCTGAAACGTCTGTCGCCGGAACCTCTATCCTGCCGGTCCACGAGGCTCAGACACTCAACCTATCTAAAGCTGAGCGGCTGCGCGGTCGGTCTGCCGATAAATTTTAACAATGTTCTGTTGAAGGATGGTTTGCACAGGTTTATCGGGTGAATGCCCGGACGCTTTGGGCGCCACCCACGGACCCCAGCGCAAGCGCGACGGCTCGGCTCGAGCCCACATGCACGTCAAAGGCGCCCCGCCCCCTACGCGTCACTGCCATGCGAGCTGAGACAACATGGCCGCATGACGCCTCCTTGCCTTATCGACTTCTCGCGGCAAAAGTCGCTACACGTAATGTCAAATACCCGATTGCAACCGATTCCCGACCCAGCCCGCCGCCGGACACCAGTGCGATGAAAGTCCTCGGCATCGCGACCTGTCTGGCCGGTGCGCCGGTGGCGACACTGGCCTTCCTGGCTGCGTTCGGATGGGCTGATTTCTGGCCGGCCCTGGCGGGTATCGCGGTCACCGTGCTCGCGGCTGGTGCGTTCGCCCTGGTCTGGGGGCACGATCTGGACCTGCTGACCGACTCGGTTCGGCGGGTGGCCTCCGGTGGACCGGTCATCGAGGCCGAAAGCCCGGTGATGATGGACGCGCTTGGACGCGAGATCGAGCGCCTGTCGCGCCGCCTTGCGACACAGGCTGCCCTCCAGGAGCAGTACAGGCGGGCCGACACGCTGATCCTGGAGCGGTTGCCGGACCCGGTCATCGTGCTGGCCCGTGATCGCACGGTGCGGCGAGCCAACGCGGCCGCTCGTTCGGCGTTCGACGACGACCTGCCCGCCGTGCTGCGCCATCCCGGCGTGCGCGGCGCGATCGAGCGGGCCTTGGCGACGAACCAGTCGCAGACCGCCGAGGTCTTGCTGCGCGCGCCGGTCCATCGCGACCTGTATGCCACCGTGGTGCCGATGGACCCGCCGCTGGCCGATGGCGGCGAGGTGCTGGTGGTGCTGTCGGATCGGACGCGGGAACACGTGGTGGAGCGGATGCGGGCCGATTTCGTCGCCAATGTCAGCCATGAGCTGCGGACTCCGCTGGCCTCGCTGATCGGCTTCGTCGAGACGCTGCGCGGCCCGGCCGCCGACGACCCGCCGGCGCAGCAGCGCTTCCTGGAAATCATGGCCGAGCAGGGCGCTCGAATGAACCGGCTGATCGACGATCTGCTGAGTTTGTCGCGGATCGAGCTGACCGAACATCAGGTTCCGTCGGAACCACTCGACCTGACCGGCCTGATTCAAGGCATGGCGGATGTGTTCGAGCCGCGGCTGGCGGAGCGCAGTGTGAAGCTGGCTCTGCGCATCGATGCCGATTTGCCCGTCGTCGCCGGCGATGCCGACCAGATGGCGCAGGTGCTGCAGAACCTGCTGGACAACGGCCTGAAATACGGCCGGGACGGCGGGGTGTTGAGCCTGGATGTAACGCTGGCGCAACCGGGAAACCGTTGGCCGAGCCGGCGTGGGATCGTTGTCGCCGTGGCCGACCAGGGCGCCGGCATCCCAAGGGAGCATCTGCCGCGGCTCACCGAGCGGTTCTATCGGGTGGACAAGGGACGGTCCCGCGCGGTGGGCGGCACCGGGCTCGGCCTCGCGATCGTCAAGCACATCGTCAACCGCCATCGAGGGCAGTTGTCGATCGAGAGCGAGGAAGGCAAGGGCACGACGGTCAGCATCTGGTTGCCGGTGGCAAATGTCCCGACGCGGCTCGCGGCTGCCGATTGACGTCCGCAAGGCGAGAGAAAGCAAAGCCTTCGATGTCCCGGATCGGTCCATGACAGGCGCCATTTCGTATCGGGTGCCGTAGAAAGTCGCTATTGTCGTATCATTCCGATCTGTCTTGCCTCGAAAGCACGAAACCCCATGAAACTGTCCGCCCTCGCCAATCTGGCCCTGCTGCTGGTGTTTGCCAGCGCACCGGCGCGTGCGCAGACAGATCAACCTGACGCGGACGCCATGCGGGCGGGCGTGATGGAACTCCTCTCGATGGTTACGCTCGGGGCGATTTCGACGCAGGATCAGGCGGTCGAGGTCACGCGCAGCGCCGCAGACTACCACGTGCGGATACCGCTGAAGGGATTGGCAGCGCCGGTCGATGCCGCGCTTGAAGCCGTCGTCCGCCCGCTTGGTGGTGGCGTCTGGTACGTTTCGTCGATGACATTCCCCGCGGCGGGAACGATCGATCCATCCGCGCCGGCGGGCGGGATCAGCCGGATGGAATACTCGATCGGCGAGCAGAGCATCCACGCGCAGGTCGATCCGGGTTTCGGCCACCAGTCGACCGCCGCCGCGGACTTCGGCATGCTGCGGCTCAGCCTAGACCAGGGCGAAGTGCACAGCGAGCAGGAGATCGCCCGGTACGTCGTGGATACCACCGTGTCGGCGGAAACCGCTGGCCGGATCGACTTCGCGTCTCACGCCAAGGCAACGGACTGGCATTTTTCGGCGCACGCGCCAAACGGCATCAATACCGACAGCGTCGCGCGCGGCCTGTCAGCCCACGTCTCCGCCGAAGGTCTGGACCGCGCCCAGGCCACGCGGCTGCTGGCGGCAATGCGCGCTTTTCTGGCGGCAGCGCGCCCTGCCACGACCCAGGCCTCCGCGACCCCGCCCGCTGCACCCCCGCAGCCGCGCACCATCTCACCGGCGGAGCGCCAGACTCTGCGCGCGATGGCCGACGCCGTCCCTGGTCTGCTGACCCGGTTCAATATGGAGGAGAGCGTGGACGGCATCCGTTTCAACGCCGGGTCCGCAAACACCGGAACCATCGAGCATGTGCGCATTGCCATCGCGGGTGAGAGTGCGGGAGACCGCCTGAGCGCGCACATGGACATCGGGTTGGACGAGTTGGCGATGCCGAACCTCCCAGCCGACACAGCAGCTTATCTTCCCCACCACATCGAGGTCAGATCGGTCCTGGCTGGCCTCCCCACCGGGGCGCTGACGACGCTGCTACATGCCGCCGCCGAACCGGACACCGATCGCGACGCGGTGCGGGGTCAGATGACGGCCTTGCTTGCTGCACCGGATGCGCGGATCGGCATCCAGTCCTTCAGCTTCGATTCCGGACCGATGCGTATCACCGGTTCAGTGCGGTTTGTCGGGCGTGCCGACGGGGAAACCGGCACCGATATCCATGTTTCCGCGACCGGCATGGAGACGTTCATGGCAGCCGCCCAAGGCGATCCGACGCTGCAGAAGGCTCTGCCGGCGATGTTCATGGCAAAAGGCATGGGGCGCCCGGACGGCGGGGCTATCGCGTGGGACATCGCGCTGGGCGGCGGCCCGATGACCGTCAACGGCATGCCGTTCGGTCAGCCGCCGGGCAAGACCCGATAGAGCGTGACCTCGCGGCTGAGGCGATCCTCAAGCTCCCGCGTTGTCTCGATCCGGTACGACGCGAATGGCTGCAATCCGTGCTGCGGCAGATAGGACCGGCCGGGATCGGCGATCCATACCTCGGCCGAAGCGGCCATGCCGGTCAGCCACGGCATGATCCGGCTGGTCATCGGCGCCTCGTAACAGATGTCGCCACACAGGATCAGGTCCCAGCGGCAGCGCGCGCCGACCCCGTCACGGGTTCGTGTCACCAGCGTTCCGTTCACCGCCGCGTTCAGGCCGATCGCGGCAAGTGCCAGGTTGTCGATTTCCGCGGCCTCCACCGAAGCCGCTCCGGCCATGGCGCAGGCGATGGCCGCGATCCCGCAGCCGGCGGCGAAGTCCAGCACACGCTTGCCGGCAACCAGCGCGGGATTGTCGAGGACGCGGCGCGCCAGGGCCTGCCCGCCTGGCCAGGCGAACGCCCAGAATGGAGGATCGACGTTGCGTTCGGCCAGCCAGGCTTCGGTCGCATGCCAGATCGGGGTGATTTCGGTGGCAAGGTGGAGTTGGATTTCCGGCACATGGCGGGCGGTGGTCAGGATTGTATTGGCACGGATAAACGTCTCGGCGGCGTCAGATGCCAGGGCATGTTCGGCCCGAAAATCTCCTGTCATGGCCGGGCTACGCACACTCGAAAGCTTCCCGGTCCGTGGTCAAAGCCAGCCCGCCAGGATAGCCAGACCAACAGCCAGACCAACCTCCCGGTTGGCGCGGAACAGCCGCAGGCATTCGGCCGGATCGTTGATATCCAATGCAAAAACCTGCCGCGCCAGCAGGGCACCGGGCAGAACCAGCGCCGGATAAAACCAGCCACCGAGCCCCGCGAACCAGCCGGCCAGCGCCACGGCAGCGACCGCCGCCCCATAGCACGCCGCCAGAAACGGCCTGGTACGCTCGCCGAACAGACGGGCGGTGGAGCGCACACCGACCAGGGCGTCATCCTCCCGGTCCTGATGAGCATAGATTGTGTCAAAGCCCAGATCCCACAGGATCGCGGCGGCATACAGTGCGGCCCAGGCAGAGTCGAGCGATCCGGCGGCAGCCGCGTAGCCCAGCGGGGCCCCGAACCCGAAGGTGAAGCCCATGACCAGCTGCGGCCACCAGGTCACGCGCTTAGCCAGGGGATACAGCGCGACCAGCAGCAGCGACGCGACTCCCAGCCCCTGCGACAGGCGATTGAGTTGCAGCAGAACCGCCAGCCCGGCGAACAGCAGCACGACAAGGAACGCCAGCGCATCCCTCGGCGGCAGCGCACCCGACGCCAGTGGCCGGCCGGCGGTGCGCACCACCATGCGGTCGATGTCACGGTCCCACAGATCGTTGATGACACACCCCGCGGCCCGCATGATCACACTGCCGACCGCGAACAGCGTGAACAGGCGGATCGTCTCGGCGACCGGGGCACGGGCGAGCAGGATTCCCCACAGACCCGGCAGAAACAGCAGCCAGATGCCGATCGGCCTGTCCACCCGCGCCAGAAGCAGGTAGGGCAGCCAGGCGCGCGGCAACCGGCTGACCCAGCCGGCGGCGACGATGTCGGTGTGGATCATTGGCTGGCCATGTGCATCATTGAGGGGTGTGTCCGCGGTTCCATGGTTTCGTCAATCCATCGTACACCAAAGCAATGATACGCCTGTATGTCGAAGCACCTTTGGCAACCGGTGCGGCCGTGGACGCAACAGAAGGCCAGGCACATCACCTCGGCGGGGTGATGCGGCGCACCGTCGGCGATCCCGTCAACCTGTTCAACGGACGTGATGGTGAGTGGACATGCCGGATCGTCTCGCTGTCGCGCGGCAAGGCGACGCTGGTGCCAGAGAACCTCCTGCGTCCGCAATCCGGCGACGCGGACCTGTGGCTGCTGTTCGCCGTGCTGAAACGCGACACTACCGATCTGGTTGTGCAAAAAGCGACGGAGCTTGGGGTTTCCATGCTGCTGCCGGTGTTCACCGAACGCACCAACGCCGGCCGGGTGAACCTCGACAGACTGCGGTCAATCGCCATCGAGGCCGCCGAACAAAGCGAGCGTCTGACAATCCCGACAGTCCGGCCGGCGGCGCACCTGCATGACAATCTGGCGGCATGGCCCTCCGACCGGGCCCTTTTCGTGGCGCTGGAACGGGCCGACGCGCCGCCGTTGAAGCAATTTGCGGGCCCCGCCGGGCTGCTGATCGGCCCCGAGGGCGGCTTCGGACCACGCGACCGCGAGGCCATCGACCGATCCCGGTTCGTCCGCCCGGTATCCCTCGGGCCGCGCATCCTGCGAGCCGAAACGGCGGCGATCGTCGGTCTGGCCTTGTTGCAAGCGCCCGGCTGGGGCTAGTACCCTGGTTCCAACAGCCAGGCGCCTGCGTTCCGGGTTACCCGTCAGCCAGCGCGCCCTGCCGCTCGACCGCGGTACCAACCGAATTGCCTTGGGAATCCTATGTCCAATCCCGGTGACGTCGACGACACGCCGCTCACATCGGTCAGACAAATGGCCGAGTACCTTGCCGCCGGTTGCAAACCGGCGGACGAGTTCCGCATCGGCACGGAGCATGAAAAGTTCGGCTTCCGCCGCAGCGACCTGACCCCGCCGCCGTATGAGCCCGCGGATGGCCAGCCCGGCAGCATCCGCGACATGTTGGCCCACCTGACCAGGTTCGGCGGGGAGCCGATCCAGGATGGCGACAATATCATCGGGCTGAAGCAGGACGCCGCCTCGGTCTCGCTGGAGCCGGCCGGTCAGCTCGAATTGTCCGGCGGCCCGCTGGAAAACCTGCATGAAACCAGGCAGGAACTGCAAACCCATTTCGACCAGGTGCGGGCCGCGTGTCATGGCCTGGATATGGGCTTCGCGCCTCTTGGGTTTCATCCGCTGGCGACCCGAGCGGCGATGCCGTGGATGCCCAAAGGGCGCTATGCGATCATGAGGCGCTACATGCCGCTGGTCGGCAGCATGGGCCTGGACATGATGACTCGCACCTGCACGGTGCAGGTCAACCTCGATTTCGCGTCGGAGGAGGATATGCAGCGCAAGCTGCGGGTCTCGCTCCTGCTGCAGCCGCTCGCCACCGCGCTGTTCGCCAATTCCCCTTTCACCGAGGGCAGACCGAACGGGTTCCTGTCCTATCGGGCGCAGGTCTGGACCGACACGGACAACCAGCGCGCCGGCATTCCCAAGGTGATGTTCGAGGATGGATTCGGCTTCGAGCGATATTCGAAATGGCTGATCGAGGAGGTGCCGATGTACTTCGTCTATCGTGACGGCCGCTACATTGACGTCGCGGGGCAGTCCTTCGCCGCCTACATGGCTGGAAAAGTGCCCGCCCTTGCCGGCGTCACCGCCACAGTGGGCGACTTCGCCGATCACACGACCACCGCTTTCACTGATGTCCGGCTGAAACGCTTTCTGGAAATGCGCGGCTCCGATGCCGGCCGAACGGAGATGATGCTCGCGCAGTCGGCGCTGTGGGTCGGGCTGTTATATGACGACGCCGCGCTGACGGCGGCCGAGGCGCTGCTGCGTGGCGCGGGATGGGAGGATGCGGTCGCCGTCCGTGCCGCCGTCCCGCGCCAGGGCCTTGCCGCGCCGTGGCGGGGCGGCACGCTGCGCGACATCGTCGGCGATGTGGTCGCCGTCGCCAGGGATGGTTTGCGCGCCCGTGCCCGGCTGAATGCCGCCGGCCAGGACGAGCAGACTTTTCTCGAACCGTTACAGGCGATCGCTGGCGGGGCGCTGACGCAGGCCGAACACTGGCTGGAAAGATACCACGGTGCCTGGCGGGGCGACGCTGGCCGCATCTTCGCCGACGCGGCCATTTGATCCGTCTTGCCCGGTGCCGGGTAACCCTCCATAACCCCGCGCCTGATGGCCATCACCGACGACGTCCGCAGCGTTCTGGCGCCCCCGCACCCCGCCGGGCGCCCCTTCATCATGGGCGGCCTGATCGCCCTTCTGCTGGGCTTAGCGATCGGTGCGTGGCTGATATGCCTGGGTCTGATCTTCACACTGTTCTGCCTGTATTTCTTTCGCGACCCGGAACGCGTTCCGCCGCCGCGGGCCGGCCTGTTCCTCGCACCGGCGGACGGCCGCGTGGTGTCAGTGCGGCCTGCCGCCCCGCCCCCGGAACTGGGACTCGGCACCGAGCCGCGCTGGAAGGTGTCGATTTTCCTGTCAGTGCTGGATGTGCATGTCAACCGCGTCCCGGCCGACGGGGTGGTCACCCGGATCGCCTACCGCCGCGGCGCCTTCGTCAGCGCCAGCCTGGACAAGGCCAGCGAGGCGAACGAGCGAAACGCACTGGCGATCCGCCTGCCAAACGGCGAGGAAATCGCGGTGGTGCAGATCGCCGGCCTGATCGCCCGCCGCATCCTGTGCTCGGTTCGCGAGGGCGATCCGGTGACCGCCGGGGATCGCTTAGGTATCATCCGGTTCGGCAGCCGGACCGACCTCTATCTGCCGGCAGGTGTCCAGCCGCTGGTGGTGGAGGGTCAGACCATGATCGGTGGCGAAACAGTGATCGCCGAACCTGCGTCATGAATGAGACAATCGATGACTGAGCGGCCACCCGTCTCGCCGATCCACCGGTTGCGGCGCTACCGGCCGCGTCCGCGGAAGCGCCCCCGCTACAAGGGGCCGTCGTTCAACCGCATTGTCCCGAACCTGATGACCATGCTGGGGCTGTGCGCCGGCCTCACCTCAATGCGCTTCGGGCTGGAGGGACGCTTCGGTGCGGCGGCCGTCGCCATTACGGTGGCCGGCGTCATCGATGGCCTGGACGGCCGGCTCGCGCGGCTGCTGAAGGCAACATCGCGCTTCGGCGCCGAGTTCGACAGCCTGTCCGACTTCCTCTGCTTCGGCGTCGCGCCACCCTTCGTGATGTATCTGTGGTCGCTGCAACGAGGTGGCGCGTACGGCTTTGCCCCCTGTCTCATGTTCTCGGTCTGCATGGCGTTGCGGCTGGCCCGGTTCAACGCCTCGCTGGATGGGGCACCGAAGCCGGCCTATGCCTACAATTTCTTCACCGGTGTCCCGGCGCCGGCGGGTGCGGGACTTGCCCTGTTCCCTCTGTTCCTCGGGCTGGAGGCTCAATCGCTCGATCTAGGCTGGCTGCTGGACGTGAGCCGGTTTCCGCTTTTCTGCGCAGTGGTGTTGATCGGAACGTCCCTGCTTCTAGTCTCTACGCTGCCCATCTGGAGCTTCAAGAACTTCAAGGTTCCATCAGAATATGTGTTGCCGTTGCTGCTCGGCACCGGCGCCTGTGCCGCGATGGTTGTCGCGGACCCGTGGGGCGCGCTGGCGGCGGCGGGTTTGATCTATATCGGAATGCTGCCGTTCAGTGTGCGCAGCTTCCGCCGGTTGCGGCGCGAGGCCGAGGCGCCGAGAGACGATCTTGACGCGGGCCGGCGGGAGACCGCCTGAGCGCCTACTTCCGGCGCAGCCGCCTGGCATTCGCGCTCGAGCGCACAAGGTAAGGCGCCACCGCCGCGGCATGGCCTCGCCCGGTCATCAGCGCGAGCGTCGAGGCCTGCATCGCCGCTGCTTTTTCGGTGACCATGCGCTGATATTCAGCGGCACTACAGGTGCCCTGCGCCATCATCAGGCTGCGGCGGTAAATGGTTTCCCACGACGAAAGCGTCAGTTGGGTCATCATGGCGGGGAGGCTTTTACCGCGGCGTTTTCTCATCCCGGGGAGTTGAGCCGTCCAGGGCACGACTACAAGCGGTCGACCTGTCCAACGGCGACGCCTCCCGGAAATGTTTGCTGGCCCCTGCCCGGCAACTCGTGATCGGCGAAGCGATGGCGGAATCCGAACGGTCAGGTCGTCGGCCCCACCTTCAATCCGACAGTCGACCGCTCCGAAATCTCGGCTGATGCACCGCCCGTCGTCGCCGTTTACCCCCGGACGCGCCGAGGGACTTCGATCGTCACGCCTAAGATTCGCCTGCAGCTTCATCTTCGGCCGGCGCCGAGTCCTCATTGGCCTCGAACTCGACGCCCATGTAGATTTCAGACAGCGGGATATCGAGGTCAATTTCAGGCATGCGCAGGATCGCGTCGTCGCCGGTCAGCAGGTCGGCGACCCAGTCGTCGCCCTTGCGTAGAAAAACGACCGCCGCGGTCTTGGCCTGCTGCAGGACGACGTAGCGCTTGACGGAGGGGGTCGCGCGGTATTCCGCGTTCTTTTTAACGAAGTCATCCGTGGCGCTGCTTTCGCTCAGTACCTCGAAGATCACAACGGGATCCGACACGACGGTCGCGCGCGGTGGAACCGGCGTGCAGACGACAAAGGCATCGGGATAGCGGATCGGACGGTCGGCCACCCTGATCTTCAGCTCGCTGCCGTGAGGCTGGCACGGTTTGCCGCGCAGCCCGCCGGTCAAAGCATAGATCAGGTTACGCTGGATCGCCGAGTGGGCCGCCGTCCCGCCCACCATGGCAATCGCTTGAAAACCATCGAACTCGTAACGCAGTTCCTGCCTCTCCTCCCAGGCAAGGAACTGCTCGGTTGTCCATGGGCGTTTAAGGGCGACGTTCATAAACTTGAGCCTAGCATGGGGTGGCCAAGTGGTGTTGCTCTTTTAGAGCATTTCACCGGCGCCCATTGCCGAGGGGTTCGTGATTTCGTGGCTGACGACATATTCAAGAGTTTTGGTCGCGTCGATTGCGATCACATGTCCTGCCTGTGCCGACGCAACGACATCCTTTACTCCGCCGCTCGGCGAGGCATCTTCGCCGGCGCTTTGGCACCAGCCTTGGAGCGCGCAGCCCGCTTCTTCGTCGCCGTCTTCTTCGCGGTCGCCGGTTTCGGTGCGCCAGTCTTGGCCGCCGCCTTGGGTGACACCGGTGCCTTGCGAGGCGCCTTCTCGGCCGTGGCAGCAGCCTTTGCCGGCGCCTTGCCCTTCCGGCGAGCCGCCGCACCTTTCGGCTTCAGCGCCTTGCCCTTCTCCGCCAGCAGCGCAACCGCCTGATCCAGCGTGAGATCCTCCATCGCCACCCCGCGCGGCAGGTTGGCGACGGTCTTGCCATGTTGGACATACGGCCCGAACCGGCCCTTGCGCACACTGACAAGATCCTTGTCGCGCGGATGCGGCCCGATCGTGCGCACGCTGGCCAGCTTCTTGGCCAGCAGGTCGACGGCCCGGTTCAGACCGAGCGCCAGGACATCGTCGTCCCTGTCCAAAGACCCAAACACGGCGCCCATCTTCACATACGGACCGAAACGGCCGATGCCCGCCTCGATTTTCTCCTTGGTCTCCGGGTGCAGACCAATCTCGCGCGGCAGCGCCAGCAAACGCAGCGCCTGATCAAAGGTCAGGTTTTCACCGTCCATCCCGCGCGCCAGAGAGGTGCGCTTGGGCCGGGCCTTCTTGTCCTCGGACGCCTCGCCCTGCTGAACATACAGGCCGTACGGCCCGCGACGCACGGTGATCTCCTCGCCGGTATCCGGGTGATTCCCCAGCGACCGCATGCCTTCCTTGAGCGTCTCACCGCCCTCCTCGCCGGCGTCGATCGCCAGACGCCGTGTGTACTGGCACGCCGGGTAATTGGAGCAGCCGATGAAACTGCCGAATCGGCCGAGTTTCAAACCGAGGCGGCCATTGCCGCAGGCGGCACAGATCCGCGGATCGGAACCATCCTCCCGCGCCGGGAAGAAGTGCGGCCCCAGGTCCTGATCCAGCGCCGATATCACGTCGCTGATCTTGAGGTCCCGGGTCTGCTCGACAGCCTTGGAAAATTCCTCCCAGAAGGCGCGCATCACCGCCCGCCAGTCCAACTGACCGGCCGAGATCTCGTCGAGCTTTTCCTCCAGCCCGGCGGTGAAGCCGGTATCGACATAGTGCTCGAAGAAGCTGACCAGGAAGGCCGTCACAAGCCGCCCGCGATCTTCGGGGATGAACCGCCGCTTCTCCAGTTTGACGTAGTTACGGTCCTGCAGCACGGACAGGATCGAGGCATAGGTGGACGGCCGGCCGATCCCCAGCTCCTCCATCTTCTTGACCAGGCTGGCCTCCGAATAGCGCGGCGGCGGCTGGGTGAAATGCTGACTGGCGTCCACTTTCTCGCGTTTGAGGGGATCGCGCTCGCTCATCGGCGGCAGCATGCGGTTGTCGTCGTCGTCCGGCGCGCCCTCGGCCTTGTCGTCGGTATCTTCCCGATACAGCTTCAGGAAGCCGTCGAACGCGACGATCGAGCCGTTCGCACGCAGCTTGATACCTTTGCTGTCCGTGACATCGACGCTGACCTGATCCAGTTCCGCGGACTGCATCTGCGACGCCACCGCGCGTTTCCAGATCAGTTCGTAAAGCCGCCGCTGGTCATGATTGAGGCCCTGCACCACTTTGTCAGGTGTGCGGGCGACATCGGTCGGCCGAATGGCCTCGTGCGCTTCCTGGGCGTTTTTCGCCTTGCTGATGTATTCGCGCGGCGCGGCGGGCAGATAGTCGGGACCGAAGCCGGTCTTGACGTGCTCGCGGATGCTTTGGACAGCCTCCTGCGCCATCTGCACGCCGTCGGTCCGCATATACGTGATCAGGCCGGTGGTCTCGCCGTCGATTTCGACGCCCTCATACAGCCCTTGCGCCAGGCGCATCGTCTGCTGCGCGCCAAATCCCAGTTTTCGCGACGCTTCCTGCTGCAAGGTCGAGGTCGTGAATGGCGGCGGCGGATTGCGCTTGACCCGGCGGCGCTCAACCGAACCGACGATGAATGTGCCGGCCTCGACCGCAGCCTTGGCCGCCAGCGCGAGCGTCTCGGTGTTCAGGTCGAACTGGTCAAGCCGCTTGCCGTTCAGGTGGGTCAGTCTGGCCGTGAACGGCGCTCCGCCGGGGGTGATGAACAGGGCCTCGATCGACCAGTACTCGCGGGCGCGAAAGATCTCGATCTCGGCCTCGCGGTCACAGATCAGCCGCAGCGCCACCGACTGCACACGGCCCGCACTTCGGCTGCCCGGAAGTTTGCGCCACAGCACCGGCGACAGCGTGAAGCCCACCAGATAATCCAGCGCTCGGCGGGCCATGTAAGCCTCGATCAGCGGCTGATCGAGTTCGCGGGGATGGGCAATCGCGTACTGGACGGCGTTGCGGGTGATCTCATTGAACGAAATGCGATGGACGGCCACCCCCTTGAGCGCCTTCTTGTCCGCCAGCATCGCCCGGACGTGCCATGAAATCGCTTCGCCCTCGCGATCCGGGTCGGTGGCGAGATACAGGGTCTTCGCACCTTTCAGTGCCGCGGCGATGGCGCCGACCTGCTTGTCGCCACGCGCGTCGGATTCCCAGTCCATCGCGAAATCCTGGTCCGGGCGGACGCTCCCGTCCTTCGGCGGCAGGTCTCGCACGTGTCCAAAACTGGCGAGAACCGTATAGCCGCCACCGAGGTAGCGGTTGATGGTCTTGGCCTTGGCGGGGGATTCAACAACGACGACATCTGACATTGAACGGTGCGGTATCCTACTCAATAGCGTCCGGCAAAAGTGCCACGCGGCTGCCCGGGAGGGTCTCTACACGCCCTGCCAGTTCCAGTTCCAGTAGAACCGCCATGGTGACGGAGGGGGACAAGTGGCAGTGCCGCACGAGATCGTCAACCATTGTCGGTTCCGGCGACAGCAGCGACAGCACCTGGCCGCGGGCGTCGGGAGGCATTTCCGCGCCAATCGCCTCGTCCGGGAACGGACGGTCCGGTTCGCCGAAACCGCCGATGTTCGACCGCCTGGGGGCCGGCTCCATCGGCAGATTGTCCAGCACGTCGCCGGCATTCTCCACCAGCAGCGCGCCCTGCCGGATCAGGTCGTTGCCGCCCCGGGCGCGCGGATCGAGCGGCGAGCCCGGGACCGCGAAGATCTCCCGTCCGGCTTCCTGGGCTAGCCGCGCAGTGATCAGGCTCCCCGAACGCAGCGCGGCCTCCACGACCACGACGCCCAGGGACAGGCCGGCGATGATGCGGTTGCGGCGCGGGAAATGCCTCGCCTGCGGTACAGTCCCGATGGGCGCTTCGGTTACAATGAGATGTGTTTCAGCGATCCGGTGATGCAGATCGGCGTTTTCCGGCGGATACGGCTGATCGATCCCGCCGGCGATCACGGCAATCGTCCGACCGGTGCGCATGGCCCCTCGATGCGCCGCAGTGTCGATGCCGCGCGCCAGCCCCGACACGACCACAACCGTCGCGGCCAGTTCGGCGGCCAGGTTCTCTGCCATCCGCTGCCCGTTCGCCGAAGCGTTGCGCCCGCCCACCGCCGCGATGCACCGCTGCGACGCCAGAGCGGCCTCACCGCTGATGATCAGGCAGGGCGGCGCATCGTCCATCATGGCCAGCAACGGCGGGTAGTCCGGTTCGCCCAGGAACACCATCCGCCCGCCGAGGGCGTTGATACGCTCCAGTTCGCGTTCGGCCTCGGCCGTGGCGATCGTCGCGGGCGCGGATGCCCGGCCGCCGGCACGGGCAAGGCGCGGGAGTGCCGCAAGTGCGGCGGCCGGTGTGTGATAGCGATCGATCAGGCGCCGGTAGGTGATGGGTCCTACGCCCTCGCTGCGGATCAGGCGCAGGTGATCGATCCGGTCGGTCCAGTCTGACATGCCGGCAGCGGCCTTTCGTGCCGCCGGCGGAAATACCGGCGGGCCGGATCAGGCGCGTTCCGTCTTGCTTCCGCCGATGCGTGGTTCGGTTCCGGCGAAAAGGCGGCGGATGTTGGCCTGGTGGCGGACGAACACCAGCACGGCAATGGTAAAGGCAAGCTTAACGACGCCGAATTCTTCCAGCACCAGCGCAACGCAGGGGGCGGAGGCGAAGGCCGCCAGGGCCGCCAGCGAGGACAGCCGGGCGATCGCGGCGACAAGCAGCCAGACCGCGCAGGCGGCAACGCCGACGGGCCAGGCCGCGGCGATCAGGACCCCGAGGCCGGTGGCGACGCCCTTGCCGCCCTTGAAGTTCAGCCAAACCGGGAACAGATGGCCGAGGACGGCGGCAAGGCCCGCCAGCAGGGCGATATCCGGGTCGACCAGCAGATCGCCGAGCAGGACGGCGGCAGCGCCTTTCAGGCCGTCCAGCAGCAGTGTCGCAGCCGCCAGTCCCCGGCGCCCGGTCCGCAGCACGTTGGTCGCACCGATGTTACCCGATCCGATGCCGCGGATATCACCCAGACCGGCGACCTTGGTCAGCAGCAGGCCGAACGGGATCGAACCCAGCAGATAGCCGAACAGGCAGACAAGGAATGGCAGGAGGTCGTCGGAGAGCACGAGGGTCAGTCCGCCGCGGCAGCCACGTCCGCATAGACGCCGGTCTCGAAGCCGTCGATACTGCGCACATTCTTTTCGCGCCGGTAGGCGGCCACGCCAGCTTCGCCCTTGTTTTCCGCCCAGCGGCGCAGGGTCGGGCGCTCTTCCTTGTAGTCGAAAAGCGGAACGCCGTAGCCGCAGCTTGTCTGCACCAACTCAATGTCCAGACGGATGATCTGGCGGGCGCCGGGTGGTTCGTGACTGCCGTAAGCGGCAGCCAACAAGGCGTCGTACTCCGACGTGCCCCGCGGCAGGGCGCGTCCCTGACCATAAAGGCGGAGGATCATCGGCACATTCTCGAACCCGCAGAACATGATGGTCAGGCGGCCTGACAGTCGCAGATGCGCCGCGGTCTCGTTGCCGCTGCCGGTCTCATCCAGGTAGGCGACGCTATTCGGGTCCAGCACCCGAAAGGCATTTGTACCGCGCGGTGAGATATTGATGCGCCCCGTAGCGGCAGCCGAGGCGGTGAAAAAGATCTTCTGCTGTTCAATGAACGCGGCATGGGCCGGTTCGATACGCTCAAACTGCTTGGCCATGGGATCCTCTCCTCCCGGTGCTGCGGCGACCTTCGGCGTCATGCTGTCCTATCCGCCGAAAGCGGACCGGCGGGACAGAACGCCACCTCGTTACCACGAACTTTGGCCTTGACCCAGCGGGCCGTCGGGGGGCGGACCCGCCCCATCCCAAACCTGATATGCGGATCGGCAATGCCGGACGCCGGGCCGTTCAGAAATTATGTGTGTTGATAATCGGAGATCGGTCAGACGAACGAAGGTATTGTTAAACTTGCCAGTCGGCTCCGTGAACCTAACAGGGCTGTCGCGTGCGCGTCGCGTGCGCTACCTCGTCGTGATCCTGACCGCGTTGTTCGGCATCATGGCGTCGCTCGGCGTGTTCCTGATGGTCGGGTCGTGGGAGTACCGGGTCGCCCAGATAAGCTTCGAAAACCATTCCCGCGACCGGCTCCGCATCATGGCCAATGAGTTCAAGGATTCCAGCGGCCTGCTCTATACCTTGCGGGCCTTTATCGCCGCTGCCGACCGCCCGGTCAGCCGCTCCGAATACATCCGGTTTTCGGCGACGCTGGACGGAGACGTCGTCAGCCTGCGTGATACCGGCTGGGCGCCCCGCGTCACTTTGGCCGAACGCTCGGATTTTGAACGTGACGTGCGCGCTTCCGGAGTCCCTGGCTTCCATATTACGGAACGCGACAGCACCGGCAAAATAATGCCTGCCGGCGATCGGCCGGAGTACTTTCCGATTCTCTTTTCCGAGGGTGATTCCGATCCGCTGCGCGTCGTCGGTCTCGACGTCGCGTTCGAGCCGATTCGGCAGTCGGCGATCCGCCGGACGATCGCGACCGGCAAGCCGGCGGCCACACCGCCGATCCGGCTGCTCACAGCGCCTG
Source organism: Rhodopila sp. (assembly GCA_050010355.1). Lineage (GTDB taxonomy): Bacteria > Pseudomonadota > Alphaproteobacteria > Acetobacterales > Acetobacteraceae > Rhodopila. Next base: position 28,423 of record JBEKLE010000027.1, read on the forward strand.
GCCCCAGAGGCGGTTTCATGAGCTTTCTTGCCCTCGCCGGCACCGAAGCCGGGGACGCTTCAGAGGGCGCACCGGCGACCAAAGGCGTCGTGCTCGGCGCGTTCGGTATTGTTGCGATGATCGACAACATCGTCTCCGCCAAGGCGATGCTGACCGATCTGGATGTGTATTTCTACGAACCCCGCGCGACGTTCGACGATCCTGCCAACTACCAGCGTCAGACGGAGCCGAACGGCGCAACCGGCGTGACGCAGCGGAGCTTGCTCGCCCGTCCCCATTGGACCGGCACCGTGCCCATCATGGACCAGCAGTGGACGGCCATATTCCTCCCGGCCGAGCCGTTGCAGCGTATGTCCTGGCAATGGCAAACGACAATGCCCCTGGTGATCGGCCTGACCATGACGGCGATGATCGTCGCCTACCTGCTGGTCTCCCTGCGTCGCACCGCCCAACTCGAGGCACTGACGACCAGCCTTAACCGGACCACCGACGAACTGCGCCATAATATGGACAAGGTCACGCACATGGCGCGGCATGACCTGCTGACGGGGTCGCCAAACCGTGTCCTGTTCAAGGAGCGCCTGGATGAAGCCATCGCCTACCTGGGCCGCGACCGGCCATTCTGCCTGTTCTTCCTTGATCTCGACAAGTTCAAGGCGGTGAACGACAACCTCGGGCATCCCGCCGGCGACCAGTTGCTGTGCCTCGCCACCGAGCGCATGCGCGCCTGCCTGCGCGAAATCGACACGCTGGCGAGGCTCGGCGGCGACGAGTTCGCCGTGATCCTGCGGGACATGGCAACGCCGTCCGAAGCGGGGGTGGTCGCCCACCGGCTGATCGACGTCGTGAGCCAACCGTACGATCTCGACGGACATATCGTCATGATCGGCGTCAGCATCGGCATCGCGATTGCCCCGGATGACGGAGAGGCGACGGAACTCTTGCAGATCCGTGCCGACCTTGCGCTGTACGCGGCGAAGCGCGCCGGGCGTGGCACAGCCGCGTTCTTTAACTCCCAGTTGGGCGCGTCCATCGAGGCCTGACGCCCGCTCGTGGAATCCCGGCGGCGCCTGACTGGTCCGCGCGCCAGATCAGCACACCGAGTCAAGACGGTCAGAACAGCCCCTCGATCTCCCCGTCTTCCCGCAGATAGATCGACTCGGCGGCCGGAACCCGCGGCAAACCCGGCATGGTCATGATGTCGCCGCAGATCGCCACAACGAAACCCGCACCTGCGGACAACCGCACCTCGCGCACGGGCAGAACGTGTCCGGTCGGCGCGCCCATCACCGTAGGATCGGAGCTGAAACTATACTGCGTCTTGGCGATGCACACCGGCACATTGCCGAAACCAGCCGCCTCGAACGACGCCAGCTTCTTCGCCACCGCGTCAGGCAGCGCGATGCCAGAAGCCCCGTAAATCTCGACCGCAATGGTGCGGATCTTGTCGGCCAGCCTCAGATCCAGCGGATAAAGCGGCTTGTAGGCCGCATTGCCCGATTCGATCCGCCGGAGCACCGCGTGCGCAAGCGCCTCCGCACCCGCGCCGCCGAACGCCCAATGGGTGCAGGAGATGGCTTCCGTGCCGACCGCGGCCATGGCGTCCTGGATCGCGGCAAACTCCGCCTCGGTGTCCGACGTGAAATGATTGACCGCAACCACCACAGGCAGGCCGAATTTCAGCATGTTCTCGACGTGACGTTGCAGATTGGCGGTGCCGCGCGTCACCGCCTCGACGTCCTCCGACCCCAACGCGTTGCGGGCGACGCCGCCGTGCATCTTCAGCGCCCGCACCGTCGACACGACGACCGCGCAGGACGGCTTGAGGCCGGCGGCCCGGCACTTGATATTAAGGAACTTCTCACCGCCCAGGTCGGCGCCAAACCCGGCCTCGGTCACCACCACGTCGGACAGCTTCAACCCCAGGCGGGTCGCCATCACCGAATTGCAGCCGTGGGCAATATTGGCGAACGGACCGCCATGCACCAAGGCCGGGGACCCCTCCAGCGTTTGCACCAGATTCGGCGCGAGCGCGTCCTTCAGCAGCACCGACATCGCACCGTCGGCCTTCAGGTCGGCGGCGGTGATGTTTTTGCCGTCACGCGTCTGCGCCACGATCATCTTGCCCAGACGCGCCTGCAGATCGGGTAGGCCGGCGGACAGGCAGAACACTGCCATGACCTCCGAGGCGACGGTGATATCGAAACCGTCTTCACGTGGAAAACCGTTGGCGACGCCGCCCAGGCTGCCGGTGATGCTGCGCAAGGCGCGGTCGTTCATGTCCAGACAGCGGCGCCATGTAATGCGGCGCGCATCGATCCCCAGCGGATTGCCCCAGTAGATCGAATTGTCGATCATCGCGGCGAGCAGGTTGTTGGCCGACGTTATCGCGTGGAAGTCGCCTGTGAAGTGCAGATTGATCTGATCCATCGGCAC
>JBEKLE010000028.1:0-30802 GCA_050010355.1 Rhodopila sp.
AGCGCGTCCACCAGGGCGGTGAAGGCCGGCGCCCCGGCGATGCTGCCATCCGCCACCGCGTCACCGATCCGCACCAGTTCCTGTTTAACGACGCGTCCGGCGCCGATGTTGAGGTGGCCGACCTCAGAGTTGCCCATCTGGCCGTCCGGCAGTCCGACATCGCGGCCGGAGGTGTGCAGCAGGGCGTGCGGGCAGGACTCCCACAGGCCCGAGAAGTTCGGGGTCCTGGCCTGGCGCACGGCATTGTCCGCGCTGTCCTCGCGCCAGCCGAAGCCGTCGAGGATTACCAGCATCACCGGTCGGGTCGCCATGGTTCTGTTCCTTCGCTTGCATGAGGGCCTGGAGCGCCTGCGTAGCGCCCAAGGATGCGGGGGACAATCGGGGGCGGATAAGCTGCGCCGATGACGTCACGCCGAGCGTCTCCAGGCCAGTCTTTGCGGTGATCGCGCCGCCGAAAGCTTGACCGCTGCTCCGACGAGGTTTCCCATACCACTACGGACTATGAGATCGGGAGCGACAAATGCATGATACGGTGATCCGAGGCGGTAACATCGTCGATGGGAGTGGAAAACCGGCCTACGCCGGAGACGTCGCGCTGGACGGCGACAAGATCGCACAGGTCGGTGGCAAGGCCGGCCCGGGCAAGCGGGAAATCAATGCCGATGGCCTGCTGGTCACGCCCGGCTGGGTGGACGTCCATACGCACTGCGACGGACAGGCCACCTGGGACCCCGAGCTTGCGCCCTCGTCCTGGCACGGTGTCACCACCATCCTGTTCGGCAACTGCGGCGTCGGCTTCGCCCCGGTGCGCAACGAGGATCACTCGGCGCTGATCGGCATGATGGAATCGATCGAGGAAATTCCCGGCATTACGCTGGCCGACGGTCTGAAATGGAACTGGGAGACGTTCCCGCAATACCTGGATGCGCTGGACCAGATGCCGCGGGCGATCGATATCGCCGCGCAAATCCCGCATCATCCGCTGCGGGTTTATGTGATGGGTGACCGTGCGATCAGGCGCGAGGCCTCAACGGCCGACGACATTGCGGAGATGCGCGACGCCGTGCGGGCCGGCCTGCAAGCGGGCGCGTTCGGCTTCACCACCTCGCGCACCAATTCGCACAAGACGCCGACCGGCGAGATGGTTCCGGGCCGATACTCCGAAGTCGATGAGTTGCTGGGGATCGGTTCGGCGTTCAAGGGACTGGGTTATGGCGCGTTCGGGGTCAACAGCGATTTCGAGAACGAGGCCGAGGAGCTGAAGTGGATGACGCGGTTCGGTCAGGACACCGGCCGCCCGGTGTGGTTCCTGCTGACCGATCGACCCACCGACAAGGTGCGCTGGCGGCGGTTGATGGACGGCGTGCACAAGGCGCGGGAAGCGGGTGCGATGGTCACCGCTCAGGTCGCCGGCCGTCCCGTCGGGGTGATGCTGGGGATCGACACGGCGCTTAATCCGTTCTCGATCCGGCCCAGTTACCAGGCTTTGTTGCAGCTTCCGGTGGCCGAACGGATCAAGCGGATGCAGGACCCGGCGCTGCGGGCCCAGATCCTGTCGGAGGCGCCGTCGCAGGCATTGCTGAACCGGCTGTCGCAGTTCCGGCAGCATATTGTTACGCGATGGAACCGTATGTTCCCGATGGGCGATCCGCCGAACTACGAGCCTGAAGAACAGGACAGCATCGCCGCGATGGCGGCTCGGACGAACCACACGCCGGACGAGGTCGCGTATGATTATCTCGCCGGCGGTGCTGAACGGTTCCTGTTCTTTCCGATTGTTGGGTACAATGAAGACAATCTGGACGTTATCCACACGATGCTGACGGATGACGCGACGATCCTTGGCTTGTCCGACGGGGGCGCGCATTGCTCGTCGATTGTCGACGCAAGTGTGCCGAGCTGGATGCTGATCCATTGGGCTCGGGACCGGTCGCGTGGGCCGAAGCTGCCGTTGGAATTGATGGTGAAGCGGCAGACCAGCGAGACGGCGGACTTCTTCGGTTTCAACGATCGCGGCCGGCTGGCGGTTGGCAAGAAGGCCGACGTGAACGTCATCGATTACGCGGCTTTGCGGCTGCATATACCGGAGGTCCGTTACGATCTGCCGATGAACGGGCGGAGGCTGGTGCAGCGGGTCGACGGGTATCGGAACACGTTCGTGTCGGGGACCTCGACGTTCGAGAACGGTGTCTGTACGGGGGCCACACCGGGGCGGCTGGTGCGCGCCAGCAGGGCATAGGCTAACCGAGGGGCTAACTGGCGGGGTGGGCGGTGGCGCCCATTCCGCGCTGGCTGAGGCAGGGGATGAACGATGGAAAAGCGTAGGCTTGGTCAATCATCTTTGGAGGTGCCACCGATTACTTTCGGCTGCAACGTGTTCGGCTGGACGGCCGACGAAAAGACCTCGTTCGCCCTGCTGGATGCCTGGCTGGACGCCGGGTTCAACTTCCTGGATACCGCCGATGTTTATTCACGCTGGCATCCCGGCAACAGCGGCGGTGACTCGGAGGTGATCATCGGCAAATGGCTGAAGGCCCGCGACAATCGCGACAAGATCGTGCTCGCGACCAAGCTGGGGATCGATATGGCGCCTGGGAAGAAGGGTCTGTCCCGTGCCTACATGCAGACGGCCGTGGAGGATTCGTTGCGCCGGCTGCAGACCGATTACATCGATCTGTATCAATCGCACCGGGATGATCCGGAAACGCCGATCGAGGAGACGCTGTCAGCGTATGCCGATCTTATCAAGCAAGGGAAGGTGCGGGAAATCGGCGCGTCGAATTACTCGGCTGACCGGCTGACGGAATCGTTGAAAATCAGCACCGAGAAGGGGCTTCCCCGATATCAGAGCCTGCAGCCGCACTACAGCCTGGTGGAGCGCGCGGAGTTCGAGGGTCCATTGGAAGATCTCTGTCTGGCTGAGAAGGTGGGCGTGATCGGATACTATTCGCTGGCGAGCGGGTTCCTGACGGGCAAGTATCGGTCTGCTGCCGATATGGAGGGCCGGACACGGGGGCCGCGGGTGGCGAAATACCTGAACGACTACGGTTTCGGTGTGCTGGCGGCGCTGGATGAAGTAGCAGAACGTTACGAGGCGAAGCCTGGACAGATTGCCCTGGCGTGGCTGATAGCCCGGCCGAGCGTTACGGCGCCGATCGCGAGTGCGACGAATTTGGAGCAGTTGGCGGAACTGGTGGAGGCGGCGGAGATCGAGCTTGATGCAGAGTCGATCGAGAAGATCGATGCCGCGAGCAAGCTGCGGTAGCACGGGCTCGCGGGCCCTTACAGCAACTGCGAGACGGTTAACTTTGGCCGACCCGACGGTCGTCGGAGCGCTGCGCTAAACGAGGCACCGCGGGGGTTCGGCGGCTGAACTGCCTTGGGTGCTTTACTGTGCCGCGCCACGGCCGCATTGTGTCAGGACAAAGAAGACGGACGGAATAGTCCGGCCGCTACAGGGAGCCTTCGCCATGACCACAGCAAGCGCGATCTCGCGCCGCGTAATGCTTGCCGGTTCCGCCGGTTATCTCGCCTCACCCGCAATCATCGGACGGGCCGCCGCCGTCACCCGTGGTGTGACTGATACCGAGATCGTCATCGGCACGATGACGGACCTCTCGGGTGTAACTGCGGTGCAGGGCGTCAACAACGCCAACGCCATGCGCCTGGCGTTCGACGAGGCAAACGAGCGTGGCGGCATTCACGGCCGCACCATCCGCTGGATCGCCGAGGACATGGAGTACATCGTCCCCAAAGCGGTGCAGGCAATGAACAAATTGCTTAACCGAGACAACATCTTTTTTGCCATCGGCAACGGCGGCACACGTCACAATGACGCGGTGATGCCTTCGATGTTCGAGAAAAATGTGCCGAATGTCTTTCCGCTGACCTGCGCCCGTTCAATGTACGAGCCGTTCAACCGGCTGAAGTTCGGTCAGTTCGCCTCCTATTACGACCAGATGCGGGCCGGCGTGAAATACTTCGTCGGGCAGCGGGGGAAGAAAGTGGTCGGGTTGATGTATCAGGACACCGACTTCGGCAGGGACGTCCATGCCGGGGTGGTGGCTCAGCTTCAGGCGATGGGACTGACGCTGGCGGCTGAGACGGCGCACCGGCCGACGGATACCGATTTCAACGCGGCACTGGCGCGGCAGCACGACGCCGGCTGTGATCTGGTCTGTATGGGCACCATCGTCCGAGACCCACGATTATCCTCCAGACCGCCCGCAAGATGGGCTGGAATGTGGATTTCTGTGGCCAGTTCGCCAGCTATTCCACGGCTGTGGCGGAAGCGCCGGGTGAGCCGGCGGAGGGATTCTATTCGATGGCCCCGGCGCTCTATCGCTACCCTGACGATCCGAAGCCGGCCGTGCAGGCCTTTACGGCGAAATACCGCAAGCGGTTCGGCATCGACGTGAACTACCTGGGCGAGGCCGGCTACACCTGCGCGACTTTCACGATCGCGGCGCTGGAGAAAGCGGGGCGCGATCTGACCCTGGACAGCTTTATCGGTGCATTGGAAAGCATGCAGGATTGGCACGATATTTTCGGCGGGCCGGCGCTGTCGCTGAGCCCGACGAACCATCATGCCTCCAGCCAGTCGTTTCTCTCGGTGGTGAAGAATACGCGGTGGACGCCGGTGATGGACGAGGCGCTGGGTTTCTGAAGATCAGGCGGTCCCGCTCCGTGGCCGTTGGTGGCAGCGCCCGAGGTGAAGTGATGCGATGCCCGGTGCTGCCGGGACGGATCCTGATCGTCCGCTCGACAGCACCGTCACGTCGCTAGGACGCCGTGATCGCCGACGAAACCAGGGCGCCGATCGTGGCGCCGCCTGCGCCTTCGACCAACGTCCAAAGGTAGAACGTGCCGGCCGTGGCCGGTGCGGCGACGTACTGCCCCCAGCCGTTGGTCTGCCCGTCGGCCGCCGCCGCGATCAAGCCTGTGGTCGGGATTGTGGTCGAGCTCGCCGCCCACGCGAAGGATACCCCGGTCGGCGTGGTTGGTGCCGCCACCACCGTCGCCTGCACGCCGCCGTTCGGCGCAACGCTCGTGCTGCCGTGAACCTGCGTGGCCGCAGGGGTCCAGCTGCCCGGCACGACGGTGACGCCCCAGGTCGTGCCCGTCTTGATGCTTGACCAGGCTCCGGGACTCGACGAAGCGTTCGTGGCCTGAACTTCGACATCGATCGCGGCCGCGCCGGTGAGGCCAGTGACGGTGTAGGGGCTGGTGACACCCGTGACAGTCGTCCAGGTATTGGCACCGGAAGGGCTGGAGCGGAGGTTGTAGCCAGTGCCCGCGCCGTGAGTGCTGTCGGTCGCCGGAGCGGTCCAGGTCACCGTGAGTTCGCTGTTGGTGCCATTCGGCGGCGGCGCCACGCTGGCGATGGCCGGCGCGTTCGGTGCGAAGGCGGCCGCTGCGGCTGTGGTAAGGGTGCTCGTGGTCGACCACACGCTGATGCCGGTGGCGTTTGTGCTCTGCACTTCAACGTCGTACGCCGTGCCGGCGGTCAGGCCTGACAGCGTATACGGGCTGGTAACACCCGACACGATCGTCCAGGCGCCGGCGCCGGAGACGCTGAACCGGAGGTTGAACCCCACAGCGGCGCTGTGCGTGCCGTCAACCGGGGGGGCGGTCCAAACCACGGTAAGGTTGCTGGCGGTGCCTTGTGCCAGCGACGGGGTGGCGGGTGCGTATGGAGCGGCTGCGGCCGTGGTCAGGGTGTTCGTGGCTGACCAGGCGCTCGTGCCGGCGGCGTTCGAGCTCTGCACTTGCACGTCGTAGGACGCAGTGGCGGCCAGGCCTGACAGGGTATACGGACTGGTGACGCCCGATACCGCCGTCCAGGTGCCGGCGCCGGAGGGGCTGAACTGAAGGTTGAACCCGGTGGCAGGGTCGTGCGTGCTATCGAACCCCGGGGCGGTCCAGGTGACCGTGAGATTGCTGCCGGTGCCTTGTGCCAGCGACGGTGCGCTCGGCGGGTTGGCCATGTGGGGCGCTGGCGGCAGTGGCGCCGTTGTCGGGCTTGAGGGCCTGAAGGCGTGCATCGTGGCCGTCGGCCGGTTTTTCACGATGGGGGTGGGACGATAAATCGGCATTTTGTAACGTAGATCCAATTGTTGCAGCGTGCATGTAGTGAGGCGGCTGCGTTTGTCTAGATGTTAGTAAAACTATCTTTCACCCTAGATTGTTACATCTAACTATCTGATAGATAAAGATTGTCGGAATTATCGCAGGGACGGCCAACGCATCGTGCACCCAAACGTTAGCGTAACTGCCTGGCCCGGACCGGGCGCCGGAACGCGAAGGGGGACCCATACGCTCCCGCCGGCGCTTGGCATCGCGCCACGTGTAGCCCGTCTTTACCGGCTTGCCGGTGAACGGCCGGTTCCCATGTTCGACCCTGATCGGCCGGGGTTGAACGGGCGCGTTGAAGCGAACGCCAGGTGTGGCGTCGACCTCGTTCAGCCGCATCACGGTCAGATACGGATAGGTGCTGCCCACACACACTCAGCAGCGTGTCGGTGGTGCCAGGTTTCAACTGTATTGTTTTCGCAGTTCGCGCTTCAACACTTTGCCAGCGGTGTTGCGCGGCAAAGTTTCCACGAACACCACTTTCTTCGGCAGCTTGTACGGCGCGAGGTTTTGCCTCGCCAGGCCCTGTAAGGTTGCCTCGTCCACCGCCTGCCCGGGTCGTAACACCACGAACGCGGTCACAGCCTCGATCCATTTGTCGTCCGGCAGACCGACCACGGCGACTTCGGAAACCGCGGGATGAGTGAACAGCACTTCCTCCACCTCCCGGCTTGCCACCAGCACGCCGCCCGTGTTGATCACGTCACGGATGCGATCGACAATATAAAGGTACCCCTCGGCGTCGAAATATCCGACGTCGCCGGAATGAAACCACCCGCCGACGAACGCTTCCGCCGTCTCCGCCGGCTTGTCCCAGTAGCCAACCAGGAGATGCGGCGAACGGTGCACGATTTCCCCGTGGGTTCCGGGCGGTACGTCGTTCATGTCCCGGTCGACGACGCGGGTCGCCACGTTCAGGACCGGACGTCCGCAGGAGGCGGGGCGGGCGTCGTGTTCCTCCGGCCGCAGTATGGTTGCGAGCGGCGCGATCTCCGTCTGGCCATAACAGTTGTAGGGGCGCGCGCTGGGTAGCCGGTCACGCAATTCATGCAGCACGGGAACCGGCATGATCGAAGCGCCATAGTAGACTTTTTCCAGCGAGGACAGGTCGCGCGTGGCGAAATCCGGATGCCGCAGCAGGCTGATCCACACGGTGGGCGGGGCGAAGAATGAGGTGATCCGCTGCTGCTCGATCAGCCGCAGAACGACGTCCGGCGCCGGCGCCTCGATCAGGATCGTGCTGGCGCCAACCAGCAGTTGGGGCATGGTGAAGGCATGGATCTGCGCCGTATGGTACAGTGGCAGCGCAGCCAGCGCCCGGTCGGCGGAGGCATAGTCCATGTTGTGGATGGCGGAGTAGTACTGCGACAGCATCGCCTTGTGCGTCATCATCGCGCCCTTGGGCGCGGCCGTGGTGCCGGATGTATAGACGATCTGTGCCAGGGTGTCGTCTGCCAGGTCCGGGTCCAACCCGGCCGGCGCATCCGGATCCAGCGCGACCGCGACAAGGTCGTTCAGCGGACGGGCGGCGACGTCGATCCCGCTTAGATTTCCTTCCAGTCCTGCACCTACCAGCACGACCCGCGAGCCCGACTGGCGCAAGATGTAGGCCAGTTCCTCGCCGGTCAGCGCGTAGTTCACCGGCACATGCACGAAACCGCCGCGCACGCAGGCCAGCCAGGCAATGAAGTACGCGTCGGAGTTACGGCCGTAGGCCGCGATCCGGTCGCCGGCATTCAGCCCGCTATCGGCAAAGTGCCGCGCAACGCGGTCGGCGGCCCGGTCGAGGGCGTTGAATGACCAGTCACGCGCCCCGAACACTAGCGCCGACCGGTCCCGAAACAACCGGGCGGTCCGCCGGACCGCGTCGCCGACGGTGTTGCGACGGATCAGGTCCATGTTACGCGACCGCTTCGGCCTCGATTTCGACCATCCAGGCCGGATCCGCCAGGCCGGCGACGAAAAGCAGGGTGGAGGCCGGCGGGGCGTGCTCGCCGAACACCGCGCCGCGGGCCTGGCGGTAGGTTGCGAGCAGGCCCCGGTCGGTGAGGAAGGCCGTTGTCTTGACGATGTTCGCCACGGTCATGTCGTTCGCCGCCAGGACCGCCCGGAGATTGGCAAAGGCCTGGGCAATCTGGCCCTCGGCACTCGCGGGCACAGTGCCATCCGGCGCGACGCCGACCTGACCCGAGATGATCAGACGGCGGTAGTCACCGGTGATCTGGATGGCGTGGGTGTAGCCGGTCGGGGCACGCACCGCTTCGGGGTTGCTACGGACGACTTTGGTGGGCATGTCATGTCTCCCTGCCTTATTGCGCGAGCCAGGCCCGCACTTCGTTCCTGATGAACAGCATGTCGTCCGGATTGGCAACCGGGTTGCCGGCGCGATGGCCCCAGATACTGGGGATCGGCCGTAATAATGCGGCTGTCAGGTACGCCAGCTCAGCTTCGTTGTCCGCGGTGCGGAAGTAAAGGTCGGTGGCGCCGGGCATCAGCAGAACGCGTGCCTGGATCGCCCGCAGCGCAGCCTGCAGATCGCCGTCATACAACGCGTTGGCGCTGATGTCGGCGACGTCCCAGGTGAGAAGCTGAGCATACAGATTGGCGGCGGGGCGGGCGCCGAAACGGTCCTCCCAGTCGGTTTTCAGGAACGTGTCGAGGTCGGGCGCGCCGAGGTTCGGGGTGGGACCGTCGGCGAGATGCAGGCCGGCGCGGTAAAAGTCCTGACTGAGGCCCCAGGCTGCATAAATCCGCCCGAACGCCCGTTTCGCGGCGCGCGGTTCGGCGGAGAACCGGCCGTTGCCGATGTGCTGCGGGGCTGCCTCCAGCGTCGCCATCAGCGACCGCAGGAACACCTGATTATGCACGGCCGTCCGAGCGACGCCGCAATTGACGACAATCCGATCCACTTCGCCGGGGTACAGCGCCGCCCAATGGTAGGCCTGCAGCGCGCCCATCGACCAGCCATAGACGCAGGCGACCCGCTCGATGCCGAACACGCCTTTCAATGCCCGCCGTTGCACCGTGACGTTGTCATGGACGGTCACCAGGGTTGGGTAATCCGCGGTATCGGCCGGGGAAGACGAGAGGCCGTTGCCGAACATGTCGGGGATGACGATGAACCAGTGCGTCGGGTCGAGTATCCCGTCGGGGCTGATCAGCCACTCCAGGTCCGCGTGCTGCACGCCGAAGCTGGTTGGATAAATGATGACATTGTCCCGCTGGTCGGACAGCGTGCCATGGGTCTTCCAGGACAACCGGGCAGACGGCAGGCGCGCACCGGTCTGGAGCGTGATGTCTCCTGCGTCGTATACGCCTCGCTGCGTCGGCCAGGTCACAGCCCCTCCGCCGGTGGTCTCGTCGCCAGCGCATTATGTGGCAGGGTTTCGCCGTGGGACAGGGGGCGATGTAAGGGCTATGTTTTTCTGCTTGCACTCGGGCCACCACTTGGCGTAAAACGCGGCCGAACAAAAAGAGAACGTAGGTGCTATGAGCAACCATGCCGGTTCGATGCAGTCTCCGGAGCGCCTGCGGCTTCATGCGATCGCAACCCTCGTGCCTTTCTTCGCCGACGGTTCGGCCGGCGACGAGCAGAATGCCCGTGTCGCCGCGGAGGGTTTGCTGAACGACTATAACGCAGCCACGCCCAAGGAGCTCCAGCTTTCGACCCAGATCATCGCGCTCGGTTGGGCAGCGATGGCCTGTTTGCGCACCGCGGTGGCGGCCGAGAACCTGTCGGTGGCGGAGAAGCTGCGGCTGCAGGATACTGCAATCGCGCTCGACCGTTCCTCCCAGAAGTCGACCAGGGCGCTGGCGGCTCGCCGGAAGGAGCGAACGAAGGACCCGAAGGCCCTGACCCCGGAAAACACGAAGTGGGACGAGGGCGCTTTCCAGTTGACGATCAATCAGGCGCTGGAGAAGCTGACCGACGCTAATGCAAAGCTGGCTGCGTACATGGGGAGGCTGGCGCCTCCCGGCGTTCAGAAGCCGAAACTGCCCATCCTGTTCGCGGAACAGATGACACCCTTCATGCTGTCACGAAGGGCGCGAGGCTAGGCTAGACAGCCGCACCCAGGCCCGCTGCGGCTTGGGACGTCGAATGGCGGATCAGATCGGTCGATGTTCACGGTTAGATAGCGAGTTGGATTGAGATCGCATAGGAGAGGAAGCCGAGAGCGTGGACAAGGCAAGCGCGCCTGATCTGCAACGCCCGAGCTTTGAGGGACGCGACGTTGGTGCGCCCTATAGCCTGACCGCCACGCGATTGAGCATGCGACCGTCGGGCGTTCACTGCCGCTGAAACTCAGCCCCAACCGAGCGAGCGTTCCGTCGTCGGGCCGGAAACTCAGGCGCAAGTGCTAAGGGGCCGGAGTTGGCCCCTTAGTCGGGATGACGCCCCGTAACTAAGTCGATTCGATCTGCACGATACCCGGCCGCGGCGATGCGGCATGCTCCTTCAGTACCGAATCGTTGGACGGATCAATTTCCTTCATCAGCACGTCGTAGCCCCATAGGTCGGCGAGGTGCTGCAGCACCATCCGAGCATCCTTCTCCTCCAGCAGCACGCGGTTCAGCGCACGGTGGTGCAGGATCAGGCGGCGATCACCGGCGAGGTTCACGTCGACAACCTGAATATCGGCGGACGTCCACGAAACGTCATAGTGTTTCGCCAGTGCCTGCTTGATCTTGCGGTAGCCGCGTTCGTCGTGAATCGCCTCCACCCGCAGGTTGGGTTCGCTGGCATCATCCATGACATGGAACAGGCCGAATTGGCGAACCAGTTTCGGGCTGAGGAATTGCAGGATGAAGCTCTCATCGCGGTAGTTGGCCCAGACGTCGCGCAGCACGTTCATCGGGTCATTGCAGCCCGCGATGTGCGGGAACCACTGATGGTCCTCGGCCGTCGGCAGCGTGCAGATCCGCTCGATGTCCTGCATCATCGCAAAACCGAGCGCGTAGGGGTTGAAGCCGGAGTAGCGGCGATCATCGAATTCGGGCTGGAACACGACGTTGGTGTGCGACGACAGGAACTCCACCATCGCGCCATCGGTGAGGAGGCCCTTTTCGTGGAGCCGGTTCATGATCGTGTAGTGCGTGTAGGTGGCGCAGCCCTCGTTCATCACCTTGGTCTGCGACTGCGGGTAGAAGTACTGGGCGATGATGCGGACGATGCGCAAGACTTCACGCTGCCAGGGAGCGAGCCTGGGGGCGGACTTTTCCATGAAATAGAGAATGTTCTCTTGCGGCAGTTCCAGAAGCGCCTTGCGCTGTTCGGCGGCTGTCGGGTCCTGGCGAACATTCTCCTTGCCCGGCACAGTGCGCCACAGATCGTTGAACACCTTCTCGTCGTGCTCGCGCCGTTCGCGTTCGCGCTTTTCCTCGGAACGCAGATCGGCGGCGCGTTTGCGCGGATATTTGTGGACGGCGTGGCTCATGAGCGCGTGGGCGGCGTCCAGCAAACGTTCGACCGCCGCTTCGCCGTAACGCTCCTCGCAGGACATGATGTAATCTTTGGCGAACTCGAGGTAGTCCAGGATGCCGTTGGCATCGGTCCACTGCTGGAACAGGTAGTTGTTCTTGAAGAAGTGGTTATGCCCGAACGCGGCATGGGCCATGACCAGGGTCTGCATCATGGCGGTATTCTCTTCCATGATGTAACTGATGCACGGGTTCGAGTTGATGACGATCTCATATGCCAGCCCCTGCATGCCTGCCCGGTACATCGCCTCGTGGCGGGAGAAGTGCTTGCCGAACGACCAGTGCTTGTAGAACAGCGGCATGCCGATCGAGGAATAGGCATCAAGCATCTGCTCGGTGCCGATAACCTCGATCTGGTTGGTATAGACGTCGAGACCCATTTCGTTCAGCGCGATTTTCTCGATCGCGTCGTAGCAACGCTGTATGGTGCCGAATTCCCAGTCGCAGCCTTCGAACAACGGGCGTTCTGCCCGGATCAACGTGGTGCTCATTCGGCCGCCGCCTCCGCTCCGGTTTTCTTCGCGAACAGTTCTCTGAATACCGGGTAGATGTCCCGGCGATGGCCGACCTTACGCATCGCCATTGGGGCGCCGTTGCGTATGATCGTCGAGTATGTCTGCCACAGATCGCTGTCCCGCCGAATGAAGCCGGGCGGGAAGTGCTCCGAATCACGACCGACCTCAAGATAGGCATAGTACTGGCAGGCCGGCAGCAGCTCCTTGGTCAGCAAGGCCGCCGTCTTGTCGTTGTCGCTGGCAGTATTGTCGCCGTCAGACGCCTGAGCCGCGTAGATGTTCCAGTTGTCGGGGCTGTAGCGCTCGTGGATGACGCGCTGCATCTCCTCCAGCGCCGTGGACACAACGGTACCGCCGGTTTCCGGGCTGTTGAAGAAGGTTTCCTCATCGACCTCGGACGCCTGATGAGTATGGCGAATAAACACGACCTCGACGTTCTTGTACCGCCGCTTCAGGAAGATATACAGCAGCACATAGAAGCGTTTTGCCAGGTCCTTCATATGCTCGGTCATTGAGCCGGACACGTCCATCAGGCAGAACATCACGGCCTGGGCGACGGGCTTGGGGTGTGCTTCGAACCGCCGGTAGCGGACATCCAGTGGGTCGATGTAGGGAATAACCCCGGTGCGGCGCTGCTTGCGGGCAAGTTCCTCTTCCAGGGCAACGCGTCTGTCGTGGTCGGCGGGATCGAGTGCTTCGATCTCGTCGCGCAGTGCCTGCAATTCCTCGGGCTTCGGCCGTCGCAACGCGATCCGCCGCGACAAGCTGTTCCGAACGGTGCGGTTCAGCGCCAGGTTGGCGGGCGAGCCACTGACGGAATATCCGGCGCGGTGGTAGACCAGCGCATCGGCGTTGACGACCCGGCGCTTCGCCAGATCCGGGAGTTCGAGATCTTCGAGGAACAGATCGACGAACTCCTCGCGCGACAGGGCGAAGCGGAAATCGTCTTCGCCCTCGCCGTCCGGGCTGCCTTCCGAACCGCTGCCGCCACCACCGGACGGCGGACGCTGGATTGTATCGCCGGCGATGTATTCCTTGTTCCCCGGCAGCAGATGGTCGCGAATGCCACCGGTCGCGCTGCGCCGGAACGAGGGCTCATGCACCCCCTGGGCCGGCAGCACGACCTCGCCGCCCTCATCGGCGTTCTTGATGCTGCGGCTGCCGGCGCTTTCATGCACAGCCTTACGGATCTGCGATTTGGCACGCCGCATGAAGCGCTGGCGGTTGGCCAGATTCTTACCACTTGGGTTCAGGCGGCGATCAACTATGTGCATAGTGTGCCTGTGAGACCTCTTTTGGGTTTGTCGAGCATTTTCAGCCCGCCTGCTTCACGCGCATATACCATTCAACGAGTCGCCGAACCTGCCTTTCCGTATACCCGCGGGCGGTCATGCGGTCGACAAACTCGGTGTGTTTCTTTTCGGTGTCACTGTCCTTCTTCGACCCGAAGCTGATGACGGGCAAAAGCTCCTCAACCTGACTGAACATACGACGTTCGATCACGTCCCGGATCTTCTCATAGCTGGTCCACGACGGATTTTTGCCGTTATTGTTAGCCCGCGCCCGCAGGCTGAACTTCACAACCTCGTTCCTGAAATCCTTGGGATTGGCGATGCCTGCCGGCTTCTCGACTTTGGTCAACTCCTGATTGAGTAATTCCCTGTTCAGCAACTGTCCCGTGTCGGCGTCCTTGAAGTCGATATCCTCGATCCAGGCGTCAGCGTAGGATACATAGCGATCGAACAGGTTCTGCCCATAGTCGTGGTACGATTCCAGATAGGCTTTCTGGATTTCATTGCCGATGAACTCGGCGTAGCGCGGCGCGAGTTCACCTTTGATGAATTCGAGGTACCGCTTTTCCGTCTCCTGCGGCATCTGATCACGTCGGATCGACTGTTCGAGCACGTACATCAGGTGAACGGGATCGGCCGCGATTTCGGTCGTGTCGTGGTTGAACGTCGCCGCGAGCACCTTGAATGCGAAGCGGGTCGATGCCCCGTCCATGCCTTCCTCGACGCCCGCTGTATCCTTATATTCCTGTAAGGAGCGCGCACGGGGATCGGTTTCTTTCAGGCTTTCGCCGTCATAGACCCGCATCTTCGCATAAAGGGTCGAGTTTTCGTGCCGCTTGAGGCGTGACAGAACCGAGAACCGGGCCAGCATTTCAAGCGTCGCGGGTGCACACGGGGCGTCGCCCAGTTCCGACCGGGAGACGAGCTTTTCGTAGATCTTCTGTTCCTCGGTTACCCGGAGGCAGTACGGCACCTTTATGACATAGATGCGGTCAATGAAGGCTTCATTATTCTTATTGTTCTTAAACGATTGCCACTCCGACTCGTTGGAGTGGGCCATAATGATGCCCTGGAACGGAATCGCTCCGATGTTTTCCGTGCCGATGTAGTTGCCTTCCTGCGTCGCGGTCAGCAGCGGGTGCAGCATCTTGATCGGCGCTTTGAACATCTCGACGAACTCGAGCATGCCCTGGTTCGCCCGGTTCAACCCACCCGAGTAGCTGTAGGCATCGGGATCGTTCTGCGCGTGCATTTCCAGCTTGCGGATGTCGACCTTGCCGACCAGGGAGGAGATGTCCTGGTTGTTCTCGTCGCCCGGTTCGGTCTTGGCGATGCCGATCTGGCGCAACCGCGAGGGGATCAGCTTCTGCACGCGGAACTTGGAGATGTCGCCGGCGAACTCGTCGAGGCGCTTGATGCACCAGGGGCTCATCAGCCCGGTGAGCCGGCGCTTCGGTATCCCGTAACGGTCCTCCAGCATAGACCCCATGCGTTCGGGGTCGAACAGACCAAGCGGGCTCTCGAACACCGGGCTGAGGTCGTTGCCGGCTTTCAGCACGTAGATCGGATAGGTCTCCATCAGCGCCTTTAGCCGTTCGGCCAGCGATGACTTGCCGCCGCCAACCGGGCCCAGCAGATACATGATCTGCTTGCGCTCTTCGAGGCCCTGTGCCGCGTGCCGGAGGAAGCCGACAATACGCTCGATCGTCTCTTCCATGCCGTAGAATTCGCTGAACGCCGGGTAGGCGCGGATGGTCCGGTTCATGAAGATCCGGCCGAGACGCGGATCTTTCGAGGTATCCACCATCTCAGGCTCGCCGATGGCGGCGAGCAGCCGTTCGGTAGCAGTCGAATAGACCAAAGGGTCCTTCTTGCACGCGTCCAGGTATTCCGACAACGACATCTCGGCTTCGCGATGAGCCTCAAATGTCCTGGCGTAGGCGGTGAAAATATCATCGACCGTAGTCATGCGGCCGCTCCATTGTTAAGGGTGGTGCCACGGTGAGCTGGGTTTGAATGCACCGGTTTATCCAAGATGGGTGCAACCGTAGCGGATTGGGGGGACGTCGCGGGAATATTTTCGTCAATTCGCATCATTCTGGCGTTCCCGACCGTGCGACTAAAGCGGGGGTTTCCGTGAGCGAAGCCGTCATCATCCTCATGGTTCTTTCTTCCGCCGGTCCGAAGTCGCAACCGGTGCAATTGGGTTGAAGCGTCATTCATTACCTCCTCGTCCCTATGGGCAGGATAAAGCTCCTTGCGCCTGCGCACAGGGAAAAAACCTCCCAGCAGAAACACTAGGGCAGCCAATCTGTCCGCCGGTGCCAGCCGCCTCGACTTTTGACTTCGAGGCGGGGACTTCATCGTTCAAGGGACGGTAACCGACATTTCCAGAAGCCGGCAAAGCCACGGCACGACCGTCGATCACGGAATAGTGAAAGCCGGCGCTGCATATATCAAGAGAATTCGCTATGTGACTGCTAGATTTTAAGTCGGACCGCGCCGGAAAGCGGGGAAGGGATCTGCCTGCGGCGGTATGCTTTTGTTCAGACGGACGCTCTGGCACCAGCATCGCGAGACGCAAGGACGTGTAACGCCCCCGGATGGGGGGGGCCGTGCTACTGGCTGTCAGGTGCATCATGCGCCTCTCCAAGCCCTGCGGTGCATCCGGATCGGCGACACCGAAGCGCTCGGAATACATGGATAATCTTAACAGGCGGTTAACGTGTATCGTTTTCGTTCCAAATGTTTTGCTCACCCTGAAAACTTACACTACTCGGACAGCGCCGTGGCCGAAAATCTTTGTATGATCTGTCGCTGTGCAGCCATTGCTGAAACGGAAGGCACGTGCCCCGGCAGCGCGCTTGTCCGCGACCACAAACGTCGGAGAAACTGGCGCAAGACCTTGATCCATAATAAATTTGATGGCACCGGTAGGGATGCCCCGGCCGCGCTGGCTTCTGGGGTGATGCGGCTTCGATTCGCTGTTCTCGCTGCGCGAATGTGAAAATGCTGCCACCGCGAGGAATCATCTTGCACTGGGCGGGCTTTAGTCTCGAGCGGCCGCTTGTGATGGGCATCGTCAACGTCACGCCGGATAGTTTCAGCGACGGCAGTCGCCGAACCGACCCGAAGGACGCCATCGCGGCCGGCCTGGCGATGGCAGCGGACGGTGCCGACATCGTGGATGTCGGGGGGGAGAGCACCCGGCCCGGCGCGGCGCCGGTGCCTCCGGGCGTGGAGCAGGATCGGGTGGTGCCGGCGGTTCGCGCCCTGGCCGCGGCGGGTCTCTGCGTTTCGGTGGACACCCGGAATGCGTCCACCATGGCAGCGGCGCTCGCGGCCGGTGCGAGGATCGTCAACGACGTCTCGGCGCTGGCCCATGATGAGCACTCGCCCGGCGTTGTGGCAGAGCATGCCTGCCCGATCGTGCTGATGCACATGCGTGGCACGCCCGCGACGATGAACGCGCAAGCCGTTTACCGGGATGTCGTTGCCGAGGTGCGGGCCGAATTATCGCGGCGGGTCGAAGCGGCGGTTCAGGCCGGCGTAAGGCCGGAGCAGATCGCGGTCGACCCCGGGATCGGTTTTGCCAAGCAGGCAGCGCACTCGAACGCGGTGCTGCGTGGGCTGCCCGAAATCGTCAGCCTGGGATACCCCGTTCTGGTGGGGGTCTCACGCAAAAGCTTCATCGGTGCCATTTCCAACGAGCCCAACGCCGACCGGCGTCTTGGCGGGTCGCTGGCTGCGGCTCTATTTGCCGTGCTGCGCGGTGCGTCAATCCTTCGCGTGCATGATGTTCGGGAGACAGTTCAAGCGCTTCGTGTCTGGCAGACACTGTTTGAACAAGGCACAGTTCCACTTTCCCAACACCGGCGGATCGATTAGACCTGCTGGGTGAAACGACGGATACCCTATGATCAGAACAAGACGCCTGTTCGGAACGGACGGCATCAGAGGCAAGGCGAACACCGACCCGATGACGGCGGGCACAGCGTTGCGGCTGGGTCAGGCCGCGGGGCTCCTGTTCACCCGTGGTGAGCATCGGCATCGCGTGGTCATCGGCAAGGACACGAGACTCTCCGGCTACATGATCGAACCAGCGCTCACCGCGGGTTTCACCGGGGCTGGTATGGACGTCACCCTGCTCGGCCCGCTGCCAACGCCCGCGGTGGCGATGTTGACGCGCTCGCTCCGGGCTGATCTTGGGGTGATGATCTCCGCTTCGCACAATCCGTATGAGGACAACGGCATCAAACTGTTCGGGCCGGACGGCACCAAGCTGTCCGACGACGTGGAACTCGAGATCGAGGCGCTGATGGACAGCGGCTTCTCGGACCGTCTCGCCGAATCCCACCGGCTGGGCCGAGCCGCTAGGCTCGACGACGCGGTGGGCCGGTATATCGAGGCGGCGAAGGCCAGCTTCCCGCGCGGGTCGCGCCTGGACGGCCTGCGCATCGTCGTCGATTGCGCCAACGGTGCCGCCTACAAGGTCGCGCCGACCGTGCTGTGGGAACTGGGCGCGACCGTCATTCCGGTCGGCGTCGGACCAGATGGCTTCAACATCAACAAAGGGTGCGGCTCGACCGTGCCGGAATTTCTTTGCGCAAAAGTCGTCGAACACGGCGCGCATTTGGGTATCGCATTGGATGGCGATGCCGACCGGGTGATCATTGCTGACGAAAACGGTGAGGTCGTCGACGGTGACCAGATCCTGGCGCTGATCGCGCGGTCCTGGCAACAGGCTGGGACACTGCGCGGCGGCGGGATCGTCGCTACGGTCATGTCCAATCTGGGACTGGAGCGGCATTTGGCCGGTCTGGGGCTGCACCTGCACCGCACCAAGGTCGGCGACCGCTATGTCGCGGAGCATATGCGCGCGTTGGGAATCAATGTCGGGGGTGAGCAGTCCGGACACCTGATCCTGACCGATTTTGCCACAACCGGGGACGGATTGCTCGCCGCGCTGCAGGTTCTGGCAGTGCTGGTAAACCAGGATCGGCCCGCGTCCGAGGTCTTGCAGGTCTTTCAGCGGTTGCCGCAGCGTTTAAAGAACGTGCGGTTCAGCGGCGCCTCGCCGTTGCGGGAGGAGCGCGTGCAGGCGGCGATCCGAGCCGCCGAGGCGCGACTGCATGACACTGGCCGCGTGCTGATCCGCGAAAGCGGCACCGAACCGTTGGTGAGGGTTATGGCCGAGGGCGAAGACAGCGTCGTGGTCGCCGACGTGGTGGATACGCTCTGCGAGATGATTGCCGAGGTCGCCCGCGTGCGGGAAGCCGCGCTTTGACGCCCCGCGTGCGGGACGCCGCGCCGTGATGCCCCGCGGGCGGGACGCCGCGCCGTGATGCGAGGCCGGGTATTGGTGATCGCCGGATCCGATTCCGGTGGCGGAGCGGGCATCCAGGCCGATATCAAGACCATCACGGCGCTCGGGGCCTTCGCCGCGACTGCGATCACAGCACTGACGGCGCAGAACACGCTGGGCGTGCATGGCGTGATGCCGGTGCCGGTGGACTTCATTCGCCAGCAGATCGACGTCGTCATGAGCGACATCGGCGCCGACGTCATCAAGATCGGCATGCTGGGCGACATCGCAACGATCGAGACGGTCTGTGACGCTCTGGCGGACTTCGCGCCGGGCGTGCCGGTGGTGCTCGATCCGGTAATGGTGGCGAAGGGCGGCCAGGCGCTGCTCGCGGCGGAGGCAGTGGACTGTCTGAAGCGGCGCTTGCTGCCACGCGCTGCCGTGCTCACGCCTAATCTGCCGGAGGCGGAGGCATTGACCGGGCTGACGATCCGGACCGAGGGGGAAATGCGGGTCGCAGCGGCCGCACTGCTGGCGTCGGGCGCGCCGGCGGTGCTGTTGAAGGGCGGCCATTTGCAATCCGATACGGTGGTTGATCTTTTGGCGACCGCGGCGGGCATTGAGGCATTCGCGGCGCCGCGCATCGAGACGCGGCATACCCATGGGACAGGCTGTACAACGGCATCAGCGGTCGCGGCCGGGCTGGCGCAAGGTCTCTCGCTGCCCGACGCAGTGATCCGCGCGCGACACTATGTCAGGGCCGCGATCGGCGCCGCACCTGGTTTCGGCAAGGGTCATGGGCCGCTGGATCACGCCGTCACTGTCGACGTGGGGTGCCTGGCCGGCCCTGCACAGAACCCCCGGACAGGATAGCGAGCTTGGACCCCCGGCGAGCTCGGTCCGTCGGATCAGCGGACCAATCTCGCGATGCAGGCCCCAAGGCGCAGTGCCCCGATCAAGGCCAACTGCAGAAGGAACAGGCACAGCCCCAGCGCCATGCCCAGCAGCGCCAGGACCCAGGGCTTCGGATCGCGACGTCGCCAGATCGCGAGGAGCCGCCACAAACGGCGAGACCTTTGGGTTAGCTGAAGTCGAAACCGCCGCCGCATGCGCATTTCCCACCGCGCAAAATCCTCTCGCGCAGCTGACAGACTGCCCTGACTGCGGAACTACCTGCGCCAACAGCCGAACCTTTCTGTCGGGTCTGCCAACCTTTCAGTGCAAGCAGCCCGGCCCGGCCCGACGCAGGACTGCCCGTCGCCAGGCAGCCCGCTGGACGGTTCGGTTGGCTATTCGCCTTCGATGCCGATTGCGTACGCGGTCTCGCCGTGGACGGCGTCATCGCCCACCCGCAACGTCGCCTCGTCCATGCGCAGCGGTGTGATGAACGAGATCACCTTGAGGATGATGTAGGTTATGATCACGTTTAAGACGATGATGAAGACTGCACCTTCGAGCTGCAGCAGTAGCTGCTTACCGCCGTCGCCGTAGATCAGGCCGGTGACGCTGACGCCCGGGGCGTCCTTGTCGGTGCCGATATATTCCAGCATGTCGGGGCACCCCAGCACGCCGGTCAGCAGGCCGCCCGTGACGGCGGCAACGCCGTGCGTCGAGAACACGCTCAGCGTATCGTCCACCTTCATCATCAGCTTGGTCTTTTGCAGCCAGTTCATGCTCGCCCAAGGAATCAGGCCGGCGCAGATGCCGATGATGATGGCGCCCCAGCCGTTGACGTAGCCGGCCGCCGGGGTGATCGCAACCAGTCCCGCGATCATGCCGTTGACGGCACCGATAACCGATGGCTTGCCGTAGGACAACTTGTCGCACAGAGTCCAGACCAGCACCGCGACCGCGGTGGCGGTGTTGGTGTTGAGCACCGCGGCGCCGGCATCGGCGTTGGCGAAGTATGGGTCACCGCCGTTGAACCCGTTCCAGCCGAGCCACAGGATACCGCCGCCGATCAGCGTCACCAGCAGGCTGTTGGGCGGGAAATGCTCGCGGTCCTGTTGCAGACGCGGGCCGACCATCGCCGCGGCAACGAAGCCCGAGGAGGCGGCGGCAAGATGGATGACGTAGCCGCCCGAGAAATCGACCACCCCCATGGAAGCGAGCCATCCGCCGCCCCAGAGACTGAAAGCCCCCACGGTATAGGACAGCGTCATCCACACCGGGCAAAAGATCACCCATGCTCTGAAACTCATGCGTCCGAGCACGGATCCCGCAAGGATGATCACCGTGATCGCGGCGAACACGAACTGGAAGTAGACCAGCGTTGCCATCGGGAAAGCCATTTCGGGCATGCCCGACGCAGCGGCGGGGATGGTCGCCTGCCCGATACTGAACGCGGCCGACAGCGCGGGCATGGGCGTTCCGAGGAATGGAAACCATTGCGGTCCGAACGCCATATTGTAGTCGAACAGGACCCAGACGACGAGGACCGAGGCGAACGCGTATATCGACATGAATGCCGAGTTGATCGCCCACTTTTTCTTGACGACGCCGCCATAAAGAACCGTCAGGCCGGGGATGCTTTGCAGCGCGACGAAGGTCGCGGCTGACAACTGCCAGGCATTGTCGCCGGTATCGAGCCATTTCGGTGAGGGTACGAACACAGGTTTCTCCACTGCTGTCAATTGTTGTCATTGTTTTAACAGCGTCTTCCGCCGAAACGGCAGCACCCAAACTGCCCGCTGCACGCTTGAAAACGAGTGACGCCAAGGCAACTTCGAATACGCAAAAAATATGCCATTCAAAATCAGTGCCTTGCGCCCGATGCAACAAAAACCGAGAACTCCTCGGCCTGTTACGTGGGATATGCCGACAAGTGTTTCCGATCAGGACCGAACTGGAGTGGCACGTCGCTCGTTATCGGCCAGCGAAGGGTCTTGCCGGCGAGCCGACATCCGGCGGTACCGCTCGTCGAGCCGTGCAAAGATCATGGAATTGGCGCACTGCATAACTATTAGCCAAGGCGGTCATCGTTGCAGTATTGCTCCGGAAACGCGGTTTCTTTAGCCGATCCCGCCGGAGTTCCGGGTTCACTCAAGGATCTTCAGTCCGGTTGCGCTGGCCCAGGCCGAACATTATGCAGGCAGTCCCATGTCGCCGGCGGCATCGCCTTCCGACAGACCCGGGCAGCACCCTGAAGTCGCGGGAATGCTTTGCACGGTTCGAGAAACCGGCTATTCGACAGATACGATCATGTTTCTGACCCGGCACCTGACGGCGGCTGTGGCTGCCCTGACGGCATCTGTTGCGGCTGCGCCCGTTCACGGGCAATCCGAGTCGCGCACACCCGTGATCACCTGCACCAATCCGGCCAGTGGCGCGACCTGGCAGATCAGCATCGACTTTGATCGAGTGACCGTGGATTCTAACCCGGCTCGAGTCAGTGATGCCGAAATTTCGTGGCACGACGCCAAGGATGGCGGCAACTACACGCTCGATCGGAACTCTGGCAATCTGACGGTGGTTGTGGCGTCCAGCACGGGCGGCTACTTCCTGCGTGACCATTGCAGGCCGCCACCTTGAAAGGCATGCGCGCCGGTCGTGTTGCTGAACCGTCGGCATAGAGGGAAGCTCGGTGAGCGAAGTCCCTGCAACCCCGCGGGCGAGTATCGGTTTCAGTTCGGCGACCGGCCCGCGGGCGCGCAACGAGGATTTCGCCGGCGCGGTGCTGGGCTCCCGGCTGGCCGCCGAGCGGCGGGACGTGGCAGCGGCCATCGCGGACGGCATAGGCAGCGCCAAGGGTGGGCGCCAAGCCGCGGAGACCGCGGTGCGCGGATTCCTCGACGGGTTCTGGGACGTGCCCGAGACCATGGAGGTGCGTCGGGCTGGGGCCCGCATCCTCGATGCGCTCAACACATGGATCAATGCCCAAGGCAAGCAGGACCCGAACCTTTTCGGCATGGGGTGCACCTTCACCGCGCTGGTCCTGCGGGGGCGCCTCGCGCATGTGCTGCATGTCGGCGACACACGGGCGTATCGACTCAGTGGTGATCGAATGCTGCGGCTTACCACCGACCATGTGCGCGACGACCGGGGGAAGTCGCCCGTGCTCACCCGTGCGCTCGGCATCGAGGCGGAACTTCGACTCGACTACACGAGTCATCCAGTGGCGCTGCACGACCGCTTCCTGCTGTGCACCGACGGAGTGCACGGTTCCCTCGTCGACGAGAGCATCGCCGACATTCTGCGCGTGCGTTCGGCACCCGAAGTGACCAGCCGGGCGCTGGTCGACGCCGCGCTAGAGGCCGGCAGTACGGATAACTGCACGGCCCTGATTCTGGACGTGGTCGGGCTGCCGACGGCCCGCTCGGCCGACGTCGGCGGCGCGATCAAAAGCCTGCCGCTGATCCCGGTGCCACAGGTCGGCGACACGACCGATGGGTTCGTCCTCAATGTTCTGGTGTCCGATGGCAGGTACAGCCGCCTGTTCGGGGCAATCGACGAGGTCGATGGGGGCACGGTCGTGCTGAAGTTTCCCAAGCCCCAGGTTGCCGCGGTTGCCACCTACCACGCCGCCTTCGTCCGCGAGGCCTGGGTCGGCACGCGGGTGACCAGCCCATGGGTTGCGCACGTGATCGAATTGCCACCCGGGCGGCAGACCTGTCTCTACACGGTCATGCCGCTGTACACAGGGGAACTGCTGGAAACGCGGCTCGCCCGAGCGCCGAGCGTCGGTCTGGAGGAGGGGCGCACCATCGCGATCAGGCTCGCGCATGGGGCGGCGGCGCTGCATCGCGCCGGCATCATTCATCGCGACATCAAACCGGACAACGTGATGCTGGAGGGTGGTGGGTCTTTGAAGCTGCTCGATCTGGGCGTGGTTCGACTGCCCGGGCTTGAGGATTTTCCGCCTGATGCCATTCCCGGCACGACCGCCTATATGGCTCCGGAGATGTTCACCGGCGAAGCCGGCAATGCGGCGACCGACATTTATGCCCTCGGCGTGACGCTGTTTCGAACCTTCACCGGCACGTTTCCTTATGGCAATCCGGGCGCGACCAGTCCTCCGAGCCTTGAGCGGCCCAGGGACATCGCGACACTTCGCCCCGATCTGCCGGCCTGGCTCCAGGCCGTGCTCGGCCGCGCGATTGCGTCGGATCCCACCGAGCGGTTCGCAGACATGGCCGAGTTCGCAGGCGAGTTCGAAGCGGGGCCGTTGCACGCCCCCCTGCCGGTGCGCCGGCCGCTGACGCTCTATGAGCGCGCGCCGACCCGTTTCTGGCAGGCGGTGGCCGGACTTCTTGGCCTTGCATTGGCGGCGTCGCTGCTTTGGAAATAATCAAATCAATGACGCTGGTCCGGTCTCCGAACCAAAGCGTAGATAGCGCGACCGTGTGCGGGAACGGGTTCGTTTTGTTTCAGCCGCTCCCCGCCCCCGGTGCCACCGCGCCGGTCGTGGCGCTGGCTGGTCTGTCCATCCGCGTCGACTGAGAGTTTCAAAAGGTGAGTTCCAGCCGGAGTTGCACGACCGTCGCGCTGTGCAGTCGCGGCTCTGTATTCGGATGAATTACGAACTGGACATCCGGCTGCAGTGCGAGCCATGACGCGACCTGGGCGAGGTAGCTCAGTTCGATCGCAGTTTCGGCGGCATCGACCGGGTGTCCGGCGTGCTGCTGCCCGTCAATATAGGACGATCCATTGCGCGCCATCGCCATGCCGATTCCCGTTTCATCGTCCGGCCGGCCGGGCAGCAACGCGGCCATCGCAAGGCCCGCGCCAACATAGGTGCCGAAGCGGTTCACCACCGGATTGGCGACGCCCAACTGAAGGAAGCCGGTGAGGCGCCGGTTCGGGTTGTCCCCTGACTGGAACAGCAACCGGTCGAGCAGCAGGTAAGCGCCCCCTTCGCCGCGACGCTGCACTGGGCGTTCGCCGAGGGCGGCCAGGTCGTCGAAGCTTGCCGTGTAGTACCAGACGCCAACCGCGACCTTGTCGTCGTAGGGTAGCGGGGTGGCGCGGCGGCCGATCCGAAACCGGTGTTCAGCAGCCGGAGCATCCGAGCCGGAAGGACGCGTCAGCCAGGCAGCCTCGGCGACCAGCAGCACCCCATCATGCGGATTGAACGGGTGGGGTGATCCATCCTGCCGGTCGAGCGGCGCTCCATCCAGAATCGCGGCGCGCACAACCGTGTTCGGGCTCGGCTTGTAACCAACGCGGACACCGAGTGAGGTATCGGGAAAGATCGACGGCCCGGCGAAACCGCTCAGTCCGAACTCCGGGCCGATGCCGAACGAGCTGTTGAGGAACAGATCGGCCGAGGTCAGACGATAGAATTCGGTGTTGAGATCGTATCGTCCGGCCAGGATCGAAAAGCCATTGCCCGGGAAATTGTATTGCAACCATGCCTCATACAGCCGCACAGCGGGCGGGCCGGCGATGTTGCTCACGCCCTGGGCATCGCCCGTAAACTTGCTGGGCTCGCCACCACCGATCCACAGTCCGTCGAGATAAGCCGACAGCCCGGGGATTCCGGCGAGGCGTTCGCCGTCAAACATCATCCGCACGTGCAAATTGTCGGTGTAGGTCGCGCCGCGCCGCTCGCCGCCGGACGTGTTCGCCGCCACATCGCCGCCGTACGTCAGGGTCAGGGCGATGCCGGCCGCATTCAACCGATCGGCCAGGCCTTGCCAATCGCCGCCCTGGGCGTGGCCGATCCCGCAAGCCGCGAAAAGTCCCAGCGACAGGGCGAAGCGGTGCAAGATACCCTGGCGTTCCAGACCGAGGTTTGGTTGGCTTACCGTCCCGCCAACATACCCGCAACAGTATCCGCCAGTTGTCCGGTTGCCGTGCTCATCGCCGCCACCAGCGCCTGAGTCGTCGCGTCGGCCGGCCGGACAGTAAACGTCACGCCGCGTGATGCAGTGGTTTTCCCGCTGACCGCGACCTGTGCGACCAACAGCACAGCACCGTCGCGGTCGAGGTCAAGGCGTTGCAGATTGACCTCCACCGTCGCGTCGGACGGCGTGGAGATCGCCCCGTTATCGCCGTAAACCGTGCTGCCTGGCAGCCGCTGGTTAAGCTCCTGCACCAGGATACGGCTCAACATCGAATCGAGCGGCTCGCCCCACCATTCGTTGGAAAGCACGTCCATCCGGTAGCCCTCGGACGACCGCACAATCTGCGAGCGCTCCAGGTAATGCGGGATCGCGATGGCCCGCAACCCAATGATGTGCGGCGCAGTGGTGTAGGTCGTACCGGGCAGTGGCGCCAGGACATACAGACTGGGGTTCGGGGAGGCGCACCCCGACGGCAGGGTCGCCAGCATCACCAGCGTCAACCGCCTGGACACGCTCATTGGATGCCCTGGTCGGTGCGGCCGCGGATCAGTGCCTCCGGGTGGCGAGACAGCAGGTCGGCCAGCACGCGGATCGAGCGGGCGGCGTCGGACAACTGGCTCATCAGTTGGCTGACATCGCGGCTGAAGCGAGAGTCGCCACCATAGCCGGTCTGCAGCGATGCGAGCAGCTTGTCGGTGCGCTGCACTGAAGCTTCCAGGCCGTCCGCGATGGCCGGCAAGTGTTGCCGTACCGTCGTGACACCATGATTGAGATTGTCGACAAGATTCTGGGTGCTCGCCAGCGCCGAGCGAAGCTCGCCGACAGCTTCGCCGAGTTGCTTGTCGTTCACCAACGCGTTCACGCCGGCCAGGGTGTGATCGAGGTTTGTTCCAATCGACTCAAACGGGATCGCGTTCAGGCGGTTCACCAGATTGGTCGCCGCGGTGGCAACGTCGTCAGCGCTGCCGCCCATGACCGGAATTACAAACGCATCGCCTTGCTTGCCCATTTCGCCCGGGCTGGCATCCTTGTAGATGTCAAACGTCAGTTGTTTCGTCCCGGTCAGGATGTTGCCGCTCTCCAGCTTCACCCGCAGGCCACGCTGCACCAGTTGTCGCATCCTGCTGTCCAGGTCACCGCCGGTCGGCAGATCGAGCATCGCGATGCGTCCAGGCTCCAGAGTGAAGTGCACCGGCACCAGGACGTTATCCAGGGTTCGGTCGTATACCAGCGAAACGCTGGAGACCTCGCCGATCTTCAGGCCGCGCAAGGTAACCGGCGACCCGGCGGCCAGACCGGAAACCGAGCTGGTGAAGTTGGCAACGAACGGCACGCTGAGCTTGTATGTCGAGTTGTCAGCCGCGTCTTCATCGTCAAACAGCGGAAAGGAGTGGTCGGCCTGGCTTTCCTCGGTGATTTTCGGATCGTCCGGGGTTTCGAACGCGATGCCGCCCAGCACCACCGCCCGCAGCGATTCGATCTTGAGCTGCAGCCCGTTGGCACCGAGCTGCACGTTGGCGCCGGATGCGTTCCAGAAGCGGGAGTTGTCGCGCACGTATTTGTCGAATGGCTCGCGCACGAAGACGTGGACGGTGATTTCCCGCGCCATTTCGCCGACGTCCCAGCCGAGGATCTCGCCCACCTCCAGGTCACGGAACAGGATGGGGGAGCCGAGGTTGAGCGACCCGATGCGCGTCGCCTGCAACAGGAAGGTGCGGCCCGGCACGTCCGACTGCAGCACCGGCGGGTTTTCCAGGCCGACGAAATCGCGCTTCGGCAGGCCACCCTGGTCGGAGGGCAGCAAATCGATGAAGGAGCCGGAGAACAGCGTCTGCAGGCCGCTGATCGAGCCGGCGAAGAAGCGCGGACGCACCACCCAGAACTCGGCGCCGTCAGTCAGCAAGGGTTGCGCCTCGCGGTTCATCCGTATTGTCACCTGCACGCGCTTCCGGTCGGGGGTTAGCTCGATTTTTTGCACCACCCCCATATCGACGTCCTTGTGCCTGACGTGTGACTGGTTCGCCTGCAGTCCCTCGGCGGTCTCGAAAGTGATGGTGATCAGCGGCCCGCGCTGCGAAATCGTGGACCAGGCCAGCCAGGCGCCGATAATGACGGTCACCACCGGGATCGCCCAGATCAGCGGCAGCCGGCGCTTGTGGTCGATCTTCGACCGAACGACGGCGGTGGGATGCTGATCGCTCATGCGGTCTCCGCCCGTGCTGATGGAGGGGGGGCCGATGGAGGGGGCGCCGATGGATGGGACGCCGTTTGCCGCTGGGTCATCTCCGCTCTGTTTCGGGCGCTGTCCCACATCAGCCGCGGATCGAAGCTCCGCGCGGCCAGCATGGTCAGTATGACGACGGCAGCGAAGGCGATCGCGCCGGGCCCGGGATAGACGCTGGCGATTTGCCCGAACTGCACCAGGGCCACGAGAATTGACTCCATGAAGATATCGATCATCGACCACCGGCCGATGGCGTCGACGATCCGGTACAGCACCGTGCGGTCGTGCAGCGCCCACTCTGTCCCGGTGTATGTCGTGATCAGCAGGATACCCAGTCCAATCAGCTTGAGGACCGGGACCGCGACGCTGGCGAAAAACACCAGCGCCGCAAGGGGCCACATCCCAAGCTCCAGCAGCTCACGCACGCCACCGAGGATCGTGCTCGGCTGACCGGCGCCAAGTCGAACAACGGTCAATACGGGATAGATATTGGCCGGGACGTAAAGCACCATCGACGCGATCGCGAGGGCCCAGGTGCGCTGGATCGAGCCCGGCTTGCGGACCTCCAGGCGAAAGCCGCAGCGTGAGCACCGCATGCCCGGCGCCGCGCGGCTGACCAGCCCGCAGGTGTCACAGCCGATGCGCCAGCGGTGGGTGTTCGGTGCGGCTCGGTCTGCCGTGGCGGGATTTTGATCCAGCGTGCGCCGGCGGCGCCGATTGGGCGGTTCCATCGCCTCCCACACCGCCTGGCGGTCAAGCATGAAGTCGGCCAGCACCATGATCACCATCAGCCCGGCAAGGGCGAAGATGGCGGGACCGAGATCGACCGTCGATATCCCGCTGAGGCGCACATAGGCGACGAACAGGCCCAGCAGATAGATCTCGATCATGGACCAGGGGCGGACATGCTCGACCCAGGCGTAGATCTCTCGCAGCTCCGACGGCGGGCGCGCCATCCGCAGGCCGATCAGCACGGTCAGCATGCAGAGGACCCGGGCGAGCGGAGCGGCAATCGTGGTTATGAGAACGACGAGGGATATTTCCCACAGTCCGTAATGCTCCATTTCGACGGGCCCGGTCACCAGACCGGCGACCCGCTGCTGGCCGGCCGTGCTGACCGACATCAGCGTCAGTGTTGCGCCCAGGCCGAACAGGATGAGTGCGCTGATGTTGAGAGCGAGTGGCAGCAACAGCGGATCGCGGCGGGTGTGGCGAAGCACTGCGTCGCAGCGCACGCAAACCGCCCGAACGCCTAGTGGCAGCGCCGGCAGAATCTGCATCTGGCCGCAATCGGGGCATTCATACAGCCGGGGGGCCGTGACCACTGCCACCTCGGGCGCCACCTCGGGCGCCGGGGACGTGGTACCCATCAAACGGCTGCCTGTCGTCGGATCGGTGAACGCATGCAGGTGAATTAGCACGAGGAGCCAGTCTAAAAAGAGGCGGCGGCCATGACGATAAGGAAAAGTTTGGTTCAAGGCCGGCCCGGTTTCCGAGCCACGGCTTCCGCTCGGGCGACAATTCAGCCAAAATGGAATGGCAACGGGAGGCAAAAAAATGACGATGCGTATGACTCCGGATACCGCCGGCCACGATGCCGATTGCTCGATTGCCCGCCCCTGGGTGCGTTCGGTGCTGGGCGCCCTGCTGCTGACGGCGTCGGCCGGCGCGATCTCGTTGGCCGGTGGCGTGCTTCCCGCCTTGGCGGAGGATCTTCCGGGCGTCACCGCGACCGAGATCAAGATCGGCAACACCGACGCTTATAGCGGTCCGGCCTCATCCTACGGGGTGATCGCAAAGACCGAGACTGCGTTCTTCCAAATGGTAAACGACCAGGGAGGCGTGGCCGGTCATAAGATCAACTTCATCTCGTATGATGACGCCTACAGCCCTTCCAGGACGGTCGAGCAGGTTCGCGGCCTGATCGAGGAAGACCAGGTCGCCTTCCTGTTCAACACGCTCGGCACCCCCACCAATACCGCAATCGAGCGCTATACCAACCAGAAGAAGGTGCCGAACCTGTTCATCTCGACCGGCGCGGACAAATGGGGCGATTACAAGCGGTTTCCGTGGACGATGGGCTACCAGCCTAGCTACCGGACGGAGGCGCAGATCTACACCAAATATATGCTTGCGCAGAACCCCAACGCGAAGATGGCGATTCTGTATCAGAACGACGATTTCGGGAAGGATTACCCGGCCGGCGTCAAGGATGTTCTCGGCGACAAATACGGGAGCGTGGTCGTCAAGGAAGCCACCTACGAGACGACGGACGCGACCATCGACAGCCAGATCACCGCTTTGCAGGCCGCGGGCGCCGATTTTCTGCTGGTTGGTGCCACGCCGAAATTTGCCGCTCAGGCCATCAAGAAGGTGCACGACCTTAACTGGCACCCGACGTTCTTCATGACGAACGTATCGATCTCGGTCGGTTCGGTCATGACACCGGCGGGGGCGGAGAACGGGATCGGGATCATCACCACCGGCTACATGAAGGACCCGACCGATCCGGCGTTCAAGGACGATCCCGGGATGAATGAGTGGCGGACGTTCATGGCGAAATACATGCCAGGCGCCGACATGACCGATGCCAACCACAGTTTCGCCTTCGGGGTGAGCACCGTGTTGATGCAGGTGCTGAAACAGTGCAACGGCGATTTCTCCCGCGCGAACATCATGAAGCAGGCGGCGAACCTGCATGATGCGCCCGATCCGGTGCTGCTGCCGGGAATCACGGTGAACACGAGCCCGACCAACTTCCACCCGATCCGCGCGATGCAGTTGCAGAAGTGGACGGGCACCACATGGCAACGGTTTGGCGGCGTGATCGAAGGGTCCGGCTCCTAAGCTAAACCGAATCCTGCCATGGTGGGTCGGAGCCCACGATGGCTCGGTATCAGTTCAGCCTGAGATCGATCAGGTGCTTCGGGTCCGCCTGTAGTTCGCCTTTCTCCACCCGCTTGACGATATCCGTCAGCGCCGCATTGGCGGGGGTTGGCAGCCCGATCTCCTCGCCCTTTCGCACGATGAAGCCATTGAGGAAATCGATCTCGGTCCGCCGGCCCTTGACC